>JAICQW010000113.1 GCA_025937665.1 Nitrososphaeraceae archaeon
AAAAAAAGAAGCCAGGGGACTGGACGACTACGATTTGGGTGAAGTTCAAGAAGTAAATGAAGATATTATTATAACAAAGAAAGGAGTCGTTGATAAAGACAAATTTTATCTACCTAGAAATAAAGTAAATAAATTCGATGGAGACAAACTGTGGTTCGAAGTTAGTAAAGAAGAGGCCCATGCATACAAACATAGCGAAACAATAGATTGGGAGAACGTCATAAAAAAAGAAGCCAGGGGACTGGACGACTACGATTTGGGTGAAGTTCAAGAAGTAAATGAAGATATTATTATAACAAAGAAAGGAGTCGTTGATAAAGACAAATTTTATCTACCTAGAAGCAAGGCATTAAGGTTCGAAGATCATAAACTGTGGTTCGAAGTTAGTAAAGAAGAGGCCAAAGCATACAAGCACGATTAACTGCAAAGTTTACTTTCCCTTAATTTCATTACTACAATTTTGATAGTCTTATTACTTAATAAGACAATATCATTTAATATCTACGACTAGAATACTAATCTTTAAAAAAATCGAATTGGATATCAGACCTAAATCCTATTTGACTACAATACTGAGTTCATCGATGAAACAATTTTTAATCGGGTACTTCATCAAGTAACATTTCTATTTCTTCTTGGGTCGGTTCGTTTTCGCGTTCGAATTTAGCGCTCACTAGTCCACTTGCCACATCAATCCATAGCGAGCTCCCATCATAATTACTAATGTATTGTTTTGGGATATAGTATAGGTGTACGTTTGCTACACCTTCTCTTACTACGATAAATTCATTTCCAATTCTGTCCACATCACCTATATCGACATTGTCGAGAGTTCTCACATGCTTGTGTATTACATCCTCCCAAGGAATTTTTAGAATCTCACCGGATTTTTCTCCCTTTAATTCCAAATCGGGTTCTCTTGCCATGAATGGAATAATCTCATGATATGAAGTGTATCCCTCGCCTGTTCGTTCGGCCTCTTGAATTTCAGACGATAAAGGTGGATCTTTCCTTTGATACTTGTCTTTCACCTCATCCTCCATGAGCAATACATACAAATCTTTGTCGTGCTCCTTAAAGTGCAGTTTAGGAACAAAATATCGTCTATCGCCGTCTTTTAACTCTACAAATTCTGGAGTAATACTTTTTACTTTACCTACGTCTTTACCATCAAATGATTTTACCTTTTTATCTATCAATCTTTTGCCAGAAATTTTTATCTTGGTCATTTGTATAATATTAATGCAATATCGGATTTAATGCTTTGAGGTCTTTGCTTATATTGAATGTTGGCCATAACAGTACATGCCTGAAGAAAACATTACAGGACCTACAATTCTGTGGACAGATCTGGGTGACGTAGAGGTAAAATCTAATGATGGTAAGAAACTTGGTAAAATAAAAAAAATTTCGCAGAACCATTTTCGGGTCGAAAAAGGATCCATTGGAAAAAAAAGTTTTTGGATGCCAAAAAATCTGGCAGATGCTTATGATGGTGATTATTTGTGGTTAAATAATAATGAGGAAGAAATTCATGATAAATTCCTTTATGGAGAAGAACCTTCGGTTGATGAGAAGATAACTCCGGTTGAGAGGATAAAGGTGGTTAATGAGAGAATGAAAGGCGTACCAACCGAAAAACAAGACTCATCGGAACGGTACAAGAACATACGCGACCTAAAATAACTTGCAGAACTATTCAACTGAGATTCTAATTGATTTGAGTCCTCGCTAGTTACTGAAGATGGTACTTGTACGGATGGAGGAACTCATAAAAAGGTTCCTCTCAAATACTAAATAATAACGGATGAAATGGCTCTTTTTAAAATTTGACAAGTGATAATAGAGAGTTGGCAGAATAATTTGTCAGAATTTGTTGGATGGAAATGCAACGATTGACATGACACCGTCAAAATAAAAATTAAATATAATTCTTTTATCCTTTGGATTTGATGTTTCTAAAATAAACTGAGACATGGACTCGGACAAGGTTTTATTACAATGATACAAGACAATCCAAGAAGGGCAAACAAACAAGCGTGTCCATTTTGTTAATTAAATCTCTACTCTCTTTCTTCCATCTTCGGTTAGATAAATTTTAGCCCGACCTAGTTTCTTTATATAACCTTCCGCAGTCAATTCGTCCACCAGATTGTCAATCTGTACATCTATTACTCCGATTTCTTTTCCAATCTCCTCTCTATCAATATTTTCTGTCCCGTTGTTAACTGTCTTTTCATAGAGTTTCCGAAGAAACTTATCTCCTATTCTTTCTTCAGACATAATTCAGTATTGACCTAACGACGCTTATACATTTAGAGTTAGCGATAACGCTTGTCTTCGAGCAATACCACAAATAGAAGTACGTCGAACTTCATACCTTGGTAATTGCTGATAATATTTTTGTGAAGTGTCTTTGTTCCTCATTATTGTTTTCAATCGAAGTATTGTAAACTCCAATATCGATTGCAGAAATCCTCATCATGAACACGATTGATGCAATACTGATCAATTGTGGAGTTACCACTGCGAAAGTCCGCTAAGGATTGATTCCAAAGTGCTTCATAATTCTCGATTTTATATGATTCGTCACTAACGTGTAACGTTGTGTAAAGGAAAAAAACCACTAAGACTATTGCCACTATAATTAAGATAATCACTATCGGCTTGCGTAATATTGTGAGAGCTATCTCGCTGGACCTTCCTTTGTCAATAATTCTCGCTGTCTTTTCTTGGAAGTTCTCCTTTGCCTCTCGTAGGTTTTCTGCCGACCTTTTAACCACATCTTCGTCGTTGTCTTTTGACAATAATATATGAGTGTGCAACAAATATTAAGAATATGTCAGTTTGATCCGATAAGAATGCCAGAAAAACTCTAGAGGTTGAATCCAAAATGATAGATTTGGCTGTCGAGTTATCCAAACTTATGGTTCGCCTCGATAATAATCCTAAGAAAACGAGAAAGGATCAAAACACCCCCAAGAAGATTGAAGAGATTCGGGAGACGATACAGGACTCAGTTCTCTATGCGAAGTTGAAAAAGAGCATAGAATAAAAAAATTTATTTTTTCGTACCGACGGATTCTCCCCAAAGGTGTAACTCTGGTTAGGCAGAGAAAAAAAAATTCAGCCTACAAATGAGATATGAGAAAAAAAATTGAATTGATAAATACTTCGATAAATTAAATTAAAGAAATAATGGTGTTGTCCCTTCATATGGGACTGAGTGTTTTCCAACTACATTTTGACTACATTCCAGGTAGGATGTATTTCATGCCATCCTTTTGGTTTATCAGTCACCCATGCACCCCACACGTGTACACGGTCACCGTCTTTAGGTAGATACATACCATCTTGATGTGGAGGTACTATTTCAACGACCAAAAATCCTTCTGTTTCATCCTTATTCTTATCATTCACTAGAAACTTGAATGGTTCCTCTACATTCAAGAAAAACTTGTAGTCCCCGTCATCCATCTTTTTCGTATGCATTACTGTACCAATTGCATCCTGACATTCAGCCAAGACCCTAAGATCTTCTGCATTTGAGGCACCTTCAAGAACGTTACCTGATTTGCATTCTGGGCCACTTATTCCTGTATGTTCTGTTATTATGATTTTATCATCCGACTCTATTCTAGTTTGTTCCTCAATAGTGATCGGTGCTTCACCTTCTTCTTCTGATATCTTCAAATCTAGTCTTTGTTTCATTTCGACGTTGACATTTACATTTTGGTTATTCGTCTGATTTACGTTAACGTTCTGATTGGTAGTTTGATTTACGTTCTGGTTGACTTGACTTTCTGTTTGCATTGTTTGATTAGTACTTTGATCTAACCCTTCACCAGTGGCTCCATCACTTTCTGTTTGATTCATATCCCCTGAAAATGATTCGTCACCGGCCAGGCCATTCGATGGGCCGCCAGTTTCGTTACTATCTCCTTCATTAGTATTTCCGACAACATTATCTGAACTCTCAGAATCTGAAGATTCTTCACCATTATCGGAGTTATCTTGAATTGGGATTACTTTGGGTGTTTTATCCATTAAAGTTTGAGATCCTTCAGCGGATAAAATCAGGTAATTACTTGAAATGCCTTGCGCAAATACAAACGAGACCGATATTATTAAGATCGAGAAGCATGCGAACTTTCGGTTTATTAGATCCATTAAAAGAAGTAGGCCAACATACTTTAAAAAGAATTTGAAACTCATCATATTTTCCAAATTTTGGTCGTGGATCAGCGGTTCTCAAAAATTCAAGTTGCCTATAGTGTTCAAAAATTATAGACATACGAATCGGATACAATAAGACCGGCTTACAAGATCCTACTCCTGCAACATTATACAATCGTGAAATATGCATCATTTCACCAAAAAACTTTCTTCTACTTTTATCCAATTGTTCTCTGAATACTTTCCACTTTCTCTTTTCTCTATCTGATGCAAGACTATATAATGGTACAGTTCTGCCCATAATTTCAATAACAAAAATCACAATTTAAAATGAAAGTAACTGCTAAGCGTATGAGGGTCATAGCAGGCATCAATTGTCAATTGTACGGTTCGGGAGAGTAAATTTTGTCCATTTGATTCCATGTATTTGATTAGCCATATTCATATAATGCAATTAAGAATTACAATAAGGTAAGTAATTAAAAACTGACGGGATCGCTTTGTTGCAGCAACTTAAAAGCCCGCCAGATACAACGGGGGTTGTATATAATTACTGCACAACATTGGTTATAATCACTGATAGGTCAAGAAAGAAGTTCGTAGGCGGTCCACCAGGATGAAACGTGTAATTTCGTGCTTTGGTTGAAATAGTATGCTCTATAAATTATAAAAAACTTATAATCTGACAGGAGGCAACAATTGACGAATTGTTTACAAGTATTCCGTGACGCAACAGAAAATGTCCTCCTATCATTCGGTGTGGAAGTTATTTTAAATCTCCAAATACCATATTAAAAATTTACACCCGATTTTTTTGTTGCTCTTTGCAACTTAGTAGAATTAGTAAATAGAAATAGATTTGACAAATCTCTGTTAAGAAAAATTTATAAAGTTCTAATATTCTAAAGACGGGCGTAAAGTGACACCAATTGGTAAAGAAGAAAATACTATCTAAAAAACGTGAAAAAAAATCAAACAGCAAGAATTCTGTCAGTTCGGATCGCATATTAAGAAAGCATCTTACCAAGATAACTGCAAATGAATTAAAAAAATTAAAAACCGATGAATCTTACAAAGATGGATTTCTATTGGCTATAAGGCTAATGACCTCAGAGTTGAAGACTATAGTATTTAGTAAATAGTTAGTGTTGGCCATTAATCGAATTTGTTTTTATAACTGAATAATTCTGTAAGGTCATTTGTTGTTCTTTACATACGTGGTAAAAGATCCAATCCAAAATTCGCAATTCGCTATCTTAAATATCAGATTCAAATATAGAATCTTTCTTCTTTATTTCCTGTATAGTTTCATTCATCCTGGACCCAATAAGACTACAAATTTCCACGTCGGGATTTTACATATTTCCCAATACCCAATTGATTAATTCAATCCTTTTCCATTGATCTCGTCTATGAATTGTATCCTGATTAGGCCCGTCCAGTGCCCTTTGAAGATTCTTGAATTTCATTTTGTAAAATCTGCTCTATCCCATATACTAAGTAGTGATAACGAAGATTTATTATAACACGTGCCTTGTAGAGGGGGGACCATGAGAAACGGATAATAAGGTCACGTTAGCATCTGTAGAAACCAATTGAGCAAGAAAAAGAAGGTCTTGATTATGGTAATAGCCCTTTTCGCAATAATTGGAATTCTTTTCGCCGTTCTAATAGGCATATATCATTACATGAGTCACAGAATGCAGCAAGAAATTGGTGATTCAATGGAGTCGTATAACCCAAATCC
>JAICQW010000217.1 GCA_025937665.1 Nitrososphaeraceae archaeon
ACATTATCAATACAAAAGTTAAACCAAATAAGGCAGTCCTAGCGTGCTTGAAACTACTCATTGCAACTAGTACCAAATTTAGTTTATATATATATTATGAATTCTCCTTACCAATATTCAATTCGTGATATCAAGATTCATAAACTATAGGACTATCCGAATTTTGAGTGTCGGCCAAAGCTATTGTTTGGGAATACAGTAATATCTTTAAAACACATATCTGTAACTCTTTAAAAGGAGAATATCAATAGATGGCATCAATGATGAGTGACAACCAATGAGGAGAATTATTTTATCCATAGCATTGATATCAATATTGATAGGGGTAACGATAATTTCGATATCCTCCATTAAGGTACCCGATCCACTTCACTCCACAAGCACGGTATTTAAAGGAAAAATAGCAAAAGAGGACAACTCGGTTCTATTTCTTAAAGATGTACAAAAAGGAAAAAACATTTCTATATCTGTAACTCCTCAAAGCTCGTTAGACCTAACTAATCTTAGGATAATTAATCCAAAAGGCACATTGTTATTTGATGTCAATTCATCTCAGGTGTTGTTTGCAACAATAAATCCGACAATTAGCGGAAATTACACTGCAGTTTTGACTAATCTAAAAGGTTCAGAAATTTATATAGAAAGTATGTTTGGGAGTGCGATCCTTTTTGATAGTAATAAAAATCCTAAAGTCGAAATTACAGCAATCTTCATAGGGGTCATAGTTTTACTAATAGGTATTGGTGCTCTTATTTTGTGGATTATCTTGGAATTCTTTGAAAGATTGAGGTTAAGAACCAGGTATAAGCAGGCGACTTGAATACAATACGAATAACACCTCTAGACCAGACTAATTTAAGACTATTACATTTTACTCCCTTTGGAACCTTCCAAGTGTTCAGTTAATTTCGTCACTAGTTTCTTGTTGATTTTTTCCCCATCAACCTTGCCTCTTAGAATTGACATACACCTGCCCATCAAAAGACCGAGTGAATCCATACCCTTTTGAGAAATTATGTTTTCGTTTTCCGCTATTATCTTTTGGATGATTCCGTCGATATCCTCCTCTGTGATTCCTTCGGATCCAAATGATCTTATGATTTCATCGATAAAACCACCTTCCTTCCTTAGTAGTTTTTCAAGTATTATTGAAATTGATTCCTTGGATATTTTAGATTTTTCTAACTGCTCAAACAGATAAAATAGATTGTTGTGAGTAAGAATGGAAATGTCATAACCTTGTCTTTCCAAGCTAACTAAGTCTTCTGTAAGTTTAGATATTATGAAAGAAGGGTTAATTGAGGTGTGAGAAACTATATTCTCAAAGAGAGAAAAGTATTGAGAGTCAAAAATATTTTCCGCTAATGTACGATTAATAAGATATTTCTTGCATATTTGATCTATGACTTCGTTCCACGGGCGAGGAATGTTCTTCGATAATTCCTCTAATCTGTGTTCATTTATGGAAATGTAAGGGATATCTGTTTCAGGATACATTCTCGATGAACCCGGTCTGGGTCTACTAAATACAGTAACACCATCCAATCTCACAGAACGCGTTTCCGCAACAACACCTGAAAATGCCTTCCTAATTCTATTAGATAATTCGGATATTACAGAGTTTACTAATACTGATGGGCCTCCAACTAATACAAAAGCGTCATTTTTGTTTATCTTCAAAATAGATGATAATGATTTGACATCTTCAGTGGTAATCCCATAATTTGGTAATTCATCGGAGTGAAATATCCCACCAATTCCATAGGATTTTGCAACTTCCCCCAATTCTTTTCCCAATCTTATTCCTTGATATGGTTCAAAAGATAATAGCCCACTAAAATCTCGCAATACAAATCCCATGAATCTAGAATCACCACTCAGAATTTTCTTCACTATTTTGGAGGTTGATAGTTTCATAAAATCAGTAACATCTGTGATATTGTCCAAGAATTTTGATTCGTCTATCTTACGATCCCTTAGCTCTTTAGCGATCTGGTTTAATCCATCCTGTCTTTTTGCTTCATATTCAATAACGAGAGCCAACTGTGATAGCTGTTGAACACCTTTCACTTCAACAACTGCTCCACCATTTGTTGAAATATTTACATCTTGTCTAATACTTCCTAGTCCGCGTGCTACTTTTTTTGTAGCGCGCAATAATCTGCCAATGGTCTGGGCTACGTTTGTTACAAACAATGGAGTGTTAGAGATAGGATCCAAAGCAATTTCTATAAGAGGAATTCCCAATCTATCGAGAGCAAATATCTTCGTATCATTCTCGTTGTCCTTATCTTCATTAATTATTCTCGCAGCATCTTCTTCTAAGCAAACACTTTGGATTCCAACCCTAACACCATCAACATCCAAATATCCGTTCCTACCAACTAGTATTGTTCTTTGGAATCCCGTGGTATTTGAGCCATCAATTACTATTTTTCGCATTACATGTAATTCATCCTCAATAGTACAATGAAGTGCAAGAGAGATGGTCAAGACTAGCTCGAGTGCCTCTACATTAACCAGTTCAGGTGGTTCCTCATCTGATTCAATCAGGCAATTGGAAGTTCTGGATGACAGGTATTTTACTGTCTTAATTTTCTTTGATTCAAAAATGGCAGCTTGATCATAGGATCCCATTTCACTCTGAGTCGGATGTAGAATCCTTTTAAAGGTAAAATCATGTTCAGTAGAATCTGCTATTTTGCAATTACAAAATAGTTTATTCTTTGAATCCAACTGCTGATGAATTTCAAGCCCAACCTTATGTTTACCTTGATTCAATGCATCATTATTTACCAATACAATAACAATAAAACAGAACCTTATTATTATTATTATTATTTACAATCAAGAAATCTTTAATTTCCACAGTCAGTTTAGTATGATTGATTCAAATTGTTAGCAATTCTTTCAGCCACATTGTTTGCAATATTGCCAAAGGGTACGGTGAGAGATGAAGGTGCCTTTTTTATCATGATTACGATTCTTGCAGGACTTATTGCAGCAGCCTACATAATGAGAAAAAGAAGAAATAGACAATC
>JAICQW010000189.1 GCA_025937665.1 Nitrososphaeraceae archaeon
TAAGGATGCTGGAGGAACCTATGGTTGCTGTAATAGAAGCCCCTACTCTGCTTAAGCCTGTGGAATATGACAGAGATCCAATAAAAGGAAGTAATGAAAAGGGTGCTACTATTATAATGGTGTTTATCAACATCTGTGGTTGTTGAAATAGATATCCTTCCCTAACTAGAAAAATTTGTAATGATTCATATGAAAATCCTATCATAAAACCTACCAGAATTAATCCAGAGATTAGCATGGAGGTTCCTGCCACTTCTATAGACGAGTGCAGTGAAACAAGCTTAGTTAGAAAGAGAACACCAATTCCAAATCCAAATGCAGATAGTATTGCTTCTATATCTCCAAAGGTAATAAGTGTTGAAGGCAGTGGAGATGTCATGGCTGTCTGTATGCCATTCAAAATATTGGGTCCAATATCGCTCAATATGGAGATAAAGAACCCCATTAATGCAAGGACTATTCCAATAACCTGAATCTTTTTTAGTTTCTCACTCAAAAAAACCCTTGCCAAAATAACTATAATTACTATTTCAAGAGGACCAGCTAAAAGCACCTCTTTTGAAGCACCAATTCTGTTGATAGAATCATACCATGTGAATATCCCGATTGCAAGGAAGACGCTAGCCAGAAAAAGATTTTTCCATGATTTTAAAAATAATTCCGATATTTGTTTCCTTTTCATCAAAAGCGATGCAACTAACAATAACATTATTCCTGCCAAAGTTATGCATGTGGCTGAAAGTATAAGAGGAGTAATTTGCAAGAATGTAGTAGTTAGAATTTCTATGAGAATTGACTCCACAGATATGGTTATTGCGTAAGCAAAAGGATATACGGATACAGGTAGCCTTTTAACCCTGAAGCGATCATAAACCATGATAGATTAGTGCCCTCATACACTGTTATCCCTCAGCAAACTTTAGAAAAGACACAGTCGCAAGCAATATTAAAATATATTAGATCAGTGTCTGTGAGAAACAAGAGAACAGCAAACGAATATCTTGGGAGACTATCTGCTTTTGAGACTTTTATCAAAGAAAATTACAGTTTCTCAGTAGATGAGTTAACCATACAAAAAAGATTTAATGTTGATATTTACGACATACTATCTGATTATGTCGAATGGCTTTCCCGGAGGACTGATAAAGATGGATCCAAATTATTATCTAGTGTATCGATAAAAAATAGAATTATAAATACAAAAAACTTTCTTGAGTATTTTGGTATACCCATAAACAGTCACACATTCAAATTACGTGTACGATTGCCGCGTGTATTTGATCAGTATAAAGAAGCCCTCACCAAAGATGATATTATAAAAATCCTAAACGCATGTCCTTCAATCTGCCTACAGGCAGAATGCTAGTCCCTCTGATGGTAGTATAACAGTTGGGAATTTAGATATTCAAGAAGAAAAGACCGAAAATATTTCAGGAAATAATGAGTTGGAGAGATCGGAGACATTCCTTCAGAACCCTTCACACCCTTCACACCCTTCACCTGTCGAAACCAATGATGATAAAGCTGCTAGACTAAAGGAATATGAAAGACTAAGTGCACTGTCCCGGAAGAAGTCCAAAAATGCTGCAAAGGTTGAAGATGGGGCGTTTACCACGTGAAGTTAGTGAAAGTTGACTTGGATCCACGAAGGAATTGGTGAAATAATTAGGAAGGAAGATGAATAGAGAAGAAGAAAGTCGAATTATTTCATTACGCCAATCCAGAGTGGCAGATCTTCTGGCTCAAGGTTATACAAACCAGTCAGAAATTGCACACAAATTGAATGTAAGTGAGCCAACTGTATCAAGAGATATTCAATTCCTAAATAGACAGGCGCAAGAGAAACTAAAAATTCATGTAGAGCGACGAATACCCTTCGAAATAGAAAAGTGTTATACTGGCTTAAACCTTGTATTGAAGAAGGCTTTTGAAATAACTAACCTAGAGAATGCAAAAATATCAGAAAAAGTTGCAGCGCTTCAAGTTGTATTAACTACTTATGATAAAATGTGGGAAGTTATTCTAGGCCGACCTCTGTTAAAGGAAGTTATTGACAAATTTATGACGAAACAAAAACAATTGGAAGAGGCAGCAAATGAAATCCAAAAAGAGCGAGAAAAAGATAAAGAAAGGAAGAGATTGGGTTTAACATTAGAATAGTACGAGACGATGGAAACAGAAGATCCTAATCGTGTGGCTTGAAGTTCATCTCTAATAAAAAATGCGAAATGAGATGCTATAAAGTAAACAACATTCCCGTCAAAATCCATTAAATATGAAATGCGGACACGTGCCAGGAGTCTATGATGGTATTAAAAGAGAGTGAGTTACCTAAAACTGATCGAAGATAAAGATATTGAAAAAGTACGGAATGTTAATTGGTTAATAGATAAACTGAACAGAATAGATAAAATGAGTGAAGAAGAAAGAAAAGAAATCCTGGAATTACTCAGCGCAGAAGCGAATAAGACTGCAGAAGAACACAGGCGAGGAGAACACTTTATGGATGAAATTGAAAACTACGCAAATACATTGAACAAAGAAGAGAAGAAATTGTTCTATGGAGATTTGAACGAAAGGTGGAACCGCGTCCTGAGAGAAGAATCTAAGAGGCTAAGCAAGTTATGGAAATGACTGACTAATATAATAGGACCAAAAAACGACAAAGTACTATTGTAGAATTTGTGGGATAGAAACCATCTCGTAGAAACGATGGTAATCTTAGCAGATCCAATGATATGATGGTGACATAATAAATTAGCTGCAATTGTAAACCTGTATAGATTCTTTATAAGCAAAATTGCATTATAGAGTGAATGACTTGTGGCAAATTACTTTGGCATAAACTGATAAATCGTGGAATGTTGACATTAGAGGAGCGAAAGCAGGGAAAGGAAATGAAACAGGTTGCAGAGCAAATGCTACATACGAAGGAAGGCCAGAATTACAATCCTATTGTAGCAAAGATGACTGAGATACAGTTGGCAGAGTTTCTTATTGACTTACGACGGAATATGAAATTATTACGGGAAAGAAAAAAGCAGAGACTGCAGTAGCTAATAAATAAAAATTATGCTGAATTAAGCCGAATAAGAACAATAGATCGTTGGGAATCTGGTCCCTTCTTTCTGAGTCCTTTTTAAGTATATTAGGCTCTCGATTGTTCCACCATGAATATGATATAAACTCAGACCGAGACTATTAATTAGCTGGAATACCCCAATTCTGGTTGTAGTGATGAACAACGCTTATCAGAAATAAGATACTAATAATATGAGAGAAAAATTACAGATGATCCTGCAGCAAATGTGGATATACGGAGTTTTAACTTGGTTGTTTTTGAAAAGACTTTCAGTCCAATCTAGAGAATAACTAAGACTATAATTTAGACAGAAGATATGACAACCTTTGAACAGTTAGGATTAAGTAAAGAGATAATTAAGGCATTAAAAGAGAATGGAATTGAATCTCCTTTTCCTATACAACAGGCAGTTATACCGCTTATTTTAAAAGGCTTAGACATAATAGGTCAAGCCCACACTGGTACTGGCAAAACTGCTGCCTTTTCCCTTCCCATGTTAAAAAAAGTCAAACCCAAGGGTTCTATTCAGTCACTCATACTTGTTCCTACAAGGGAGCTGGCGGTACAAGTAACAAACGAGATAAACAGATTCGGCAGATATACTGGTATTAGAACTGCGTCCATTTATGGTGGACAA
>JAICQW010000190.1 GCA_025937665.1 Nitrososphaeraceae archaeon
TACTATTATTAAGTTCAAAAATTATTCCTGTAGGTCCGCAGCCAACTTCTAAAACGGATTTGCCTTCAAAATATTCATAGTCTAAATTGAATCCATGTCCCAAGATTTTTCGCCAATAGCGGCTAGGGTTCTGAACAGACCAGCTTTTTTGATTTAGAGTCCAGAACTTTTTTTCAGCAATTTGTGCTCTATTCCATCTTGCCGTAACCATCCGTCTTTCGACCCAAGGAAGATTTTACCAATACACCTTATTTAAAGTTCGAATTGTTTTCTTAGGGAGATCATGAATCCTGGCTTGAAAAAGAGTGACTCAAGAATAAACGTAAAAATCCATTTTGCGGTTTCTTAGAAAAAACGTGGCTAATATGATGGCAGTAGCTCCTAATAGCAAGAAAAGTATGATTCCCGATTTACACAAAATATACAAGTCATAGTGACAAGGAGCGAGTCCATAGGTGGCATAATACCAACCAGAGTATCTATAATCTTCCACAGGTATCTTTGATATGTAGTCTCCAGCTAGAATTTTTAAATGTAGGAGTATAGGAGAATAGCCTGGGTTCCATGTCATTATTTCAAGAGCATGATTTCCTAGCCTCTCTATGTCCCAACCATATATTGTTCCATATTCAGACCAAACTAGGATACCAGGTAAGTTAACGACAAATCCCGCAATCAAAAATGCAATCAAGGATCCTTTCATTAATGACAGAACCCTGGTTTTATAAGAACCATAATGCTTGAACAATGTCCCCAAAGCAATCACAATGAATGGCAAGGTGGGTATCAAATACCTAGGTCCCCAGGCTATCGCTCCACTCCAGAACCGAGATTCATCGTTTGCTTCTAGTGTCCCAAAGTAAATCCAACTTACTATGACGATAGAAGTTGTCAATAAGAATAGACCTTTATCCTGTCTGTATTGAAATTTCAGCGCAATTGGCAACAGGAGCACAACTGGGAAATAGAAAATCATTCCTTTTCCCGGGCTAACAAATAGTCCTACCAGTCCTGTCCATCCCTGATTATAGGCAAATGTTCCATACGCAGAACCATATCCAAATTCGGTAAAGGATCCAAACCTCACATAGTTTACAATCCCGACCAAACATAGCATTATCACAAGGAAAACCAAGAAAAACACTAAGAGGTTCAGGTTCCGTCGAAAATAGAGTATAGAGCAAACCACGAATGCAGGTATAAAAAATAAACTAACTGGGCTTGCAAAGATTGACAGACCAAGGAGTAATCCTGCTATTCCAGCGTAGGTGATTCCTTTCCTATTTTCATTATTGTAGGTTTTACCTCTTGTAAAACTGCATATATATGAAGAATGAAGGTGCCGTGATTTGTAGAGAAAAAGAGCGGATGAAATAATGCAAAGGCCTTGTAGAGGTTGAGGAAATAGTGTATTGTTATAGGGTAGTATAAAAGAACAGCCGGCATAAATAAGGCTTAGCAGAAATCCTATCCTTCTTGAGGCATACAGATCCCGTGAGAAGCAGAAAATCACCAGTGCAGTTAAAGTGATTACTAGAGAGTTTACTGAAATTCCGATCGCCAAAATAGGGTCTAATGACATTAACAAGGCAAAAAGATATACCGGAACTGCAACTGCGGGCAAAAGCAGGCTCCTGCTAGAATATATAGGTTCTACTGACTTTGACATCGAAACCCATTCTTGGTATTTTCCAGTTATCGCCTTAAAATTTCCAATTTCATATTCCTGCATTGTGTTTACTATATCATTGGGTTTAGCATTTGATATTGTTGGAATCTCAGGATGCAATTGAGCAGTATTTTTCAAGGCCATGCTTTCTGTAATCATAAACGTTACCACACCGTCCCACATGTCTAGATGGCCTCCGCTTGTAACCAGATTGATGATAAAGAAAAAAGCAAATACTATCAGATAATCGGTCGTTTCCTTTTTATCCCATCTCATAACAGAATTAATCTATATCGTAGCACATCATTCATCTTTAAAAGATCATTGTAATCATCTTTAAAGGATCTTCCCCAAGATCTAAATCATTAGTTAGTACTTAATGAAATATTGAACTAGCAATATAGTTAGTTAGTACTTAATGAAATATTGAACTAGCAATATACTTATACTGATAGAAAATCACAAAGTGCTGTTAGCAGTAATAATACTTGAATCTAGCCAATAACTGAGCTCGGCTGCTAATATTCTGATAAAATTTCCTTTTCTTTGGACGGCGAATAGGAAGAAGGCGGGTCCAAAATTGCAGACCTGAGGTTTTTCCTATAGCTAAGTAAATAAGTCAGATTCCTCCACCCATCATGGAATTCTTTTAACTTGGCTGTTCCGCTTCGTGCCGAGTACTTCCCATCCACTTCTGCAGCCTTAAAATTTCTAAATGCTATAATCTTGATCTCTTCTGACAATGACATATCATCAGAGATGAGTTTGATTTGAGAGATAAAGCTCTTCTTCATTATCCACATCCCAGACTGGGAATCTTTAACGTCGATATGATACAGGAGTCTCATTACAAATGTTAATAATCGATTCCCGAACCTACGCCTCGCATTCATTGCACCCTTTTCCATACATGAAAACCTGTTTACCGATAGAAAATCCAAACCACGATTGACCAGCATTTCTATATAACTTGGTATGAGCTCGGTAGGATAGGTATTATCTGCATCAAGTGTTACAATTATCTTTCCCCTTGCGGCCGCAAACCCTGATTTACATGCTCTTCCATAGCCTTTGCGCTTTTCAATGATGACCTTTGCCCCTAATTTTGAAGCAATATCACAGGTTGTATCTGTTGACTCTCCATCGACAACGATTATTTCTAAGTCGTATCCGGCATCTTTGGATATGGTGGATTTCGGGATACTTTTTATTGTTTTTTCAATTCCAAATTGTTCATTCAACGTAGGTATAATTATAGAAATTAATCCCCGGGGAGGTGCGGTAGGCAAAGCTTAGAGGTATATCTAGACGTCTTTATCTTATATATTGCTGCCACAAGACATTGTCGAAAAAAGTCAAGTCGTGCAGCCTTATCGAGAAGCGGTAGCCCGTATGTAATTTCTGAAGCAACGCATTGATAGGTTTGTCTTTCTGAGTATGAATATAGCAAGAACACCAAGAATAAAGAAAAGTCCCAATGCAGGTCCAATCCCATAGGTGCAATACAAGTATAAGTCGTACGAGCAAGGAGCGGTCCCGTACGCGATCCAGTTCCAAGCGGTATTGTGATATCTCGTTGGATCCAAAGTGGATGCATAATCTTCAATTAGAGCCTTCGTATGTAGTACAATGGGTGAATAAACCGGGTTCCATGTCATGACTTCGAGACTATTAGGATGGTCTGCCAATGCCTGCTTATCCCATCCATATGTCAGGCCGTACTGAAACCAAAGAAGAACGCCTGTCAAGTTCACGTAGAATCCTAGCACGCACAAGCTTGTTACGAATATCTTTAGAAAAAGATTTCTCCTTAAATGTTGCCACATGTTGCTTAGCATTATCATAATGAATGGCAGTACTGGAACCAGGTAGCGAGGGCCCCATGCCACCCCGCCGCTCCACGCGATAGGTTCTGCTCCAAATGATAGCGTTCCATAATAAATCCAGCTTGAAACTATAATATACGCACAAGAAATGAATAGCAATTTGTTTTCATTATAAAAATTCCTGGCAGCAATTGGCAATAGCACAGCTAAAGGAAA
>JAICQW010000128.1 GCA_025937665.1 Nitrososphaeraceae archaeon
CATATAAAACTTGGAATAAATGAAATTAAAAAGATCTATTCAAAAATTGCTACTAGTCCCGAAAAAGAAAAAACTGAGACCGTCAATCGAATAATAGGCGCTTTTGAATCCGGCGATACATTAGAACCTGTCAGATATTTGTCGTCGATTCATGAAACTAAAGAATCATTTCTTGCTGAGGAATCGTTTGAACAGAAGATAAAGTTACAGGTTACATACGCGGCAGGAATCATTCCAGTCATCCTTACCGTAATTCAAAGTGTAATTAATTTTAGAGGTTGAATCAATTGCCTAGTTCTGGGCCGCCCTAAATCGGACATGAAAACTATATTATCATGCCTTTCGGATGATGTAATATGTGGAAGAATAATCTAGTCATCATAATGACATTCTCCATATGCATTGCAGTTAGCCTCTCAGGTTCATTCCAACCTGTGTTAGCACAAGAAGATACACAATCAAACATATCCTCTAACTCCACTGGGATAATGAATAATACTACAGGTATGATAGACGATGCATTTGATGCACTGAAGGATTCATTTGGTACCTTTTTTGGTGGTAACTAACTAGACTTTCTAATAATGATGGTCGTAGTTACCATGGAAGTGTTCGGAGCAAGAATGACATCTCCCTCATCTGTCCTTAGTCTACTATATAATAGACCTATATCATAAATAATTCCTGTATTACCAAACACGGTAACTTTTTCTCCTATTCTGAAGGGTCGTATAATGGCTAGATACAATCCAGAAATCAAATTTCCAAGAACATTTTGGCTGGCAAACCCTATTACAATCGCAGTAATGGTTCCAATAGATGTAGCAATAAGGGGATCCTGGCTTAGATAAGAAATGATAATCGATATGACTACTATTGCACCAATGATTCTGATAAGGATTCGAATTATCTCTGCATTACTTTTCAAAGCATCATAAGAAAGCTTGTAAAAAATATTAGCTAGAGAATTAATTACAAAATAACCGATAACGGCAACCACACCTATTTTTAAATATGGTCCATATCTATGTTCCAAAAATTGCTCAATAAGACTACTTGCAGCAACTACCACTGCTACTGCAATAATCATTATTGTAATTGTTTTAAAGAGAGATCGTTGTTTCTTCTCCGTACTACTAGAATTATTTGAATTATTATTATCATTCAATTTATTTTCCTTATTGCCGTTATCTTTTACGCTATCCACAGTACAGATGATAATATACTATCTATTTCAAATTTTCATCAATTAGCAGATCTGCATGTTATGTAATATTCTCAATTTGGCTCTGCAATTTTTTCTATGATGTAATCACGGACCTTGCTTGCCTCTCGCATTATTTCTAAAGACTTAAAGCGATGACAATGTGATATAATAAAGATCTTTATGGTAAAATGTGCAGAATGTGGAAGTGAACTCCCACAAGATGCTAAATTCTGTCCAAATTGCGGGACTCAGGCTGGGTTAAAAAAAGATGTCTATGAGGTTTCCGCCGGTGGCCTAGTCGGCAAAGTTAAAGAGATTATTCAAGATGCAACTGTGAAACGCATTGTCATAAAGGATGAAAATGGTAAAATCCTTCTGTCTATCCCGGTGACGTGGGGAACCGCGGGTGCGGTTGCAATGATTACACTTGCACCATGGTTGGCCGCTCTCGGAGTAATTGCAGCTATAGTTGCAAGATGTAAGGTAGAGGTTGAAAAATCACCAGAGCTATAATTAAAATTCATTGCGCAAAAAATTATTCTCCTTGTCTCAAAGAATGGTAAACTATCATGTTACCTATTGCTTTGATGAGATATTTTCTGTATTTCATCCAGAAAGAAATTACTTTAAGACTTTGAAAAAATTTACTAAAATGATATATATGTGGTTAAGAAATCTAGGAGTATCCGGTGAACCTAGATATTTATTCATTGAATATGATAATGATGTTGTTACTTGTATCCTTTGTATTAATAGCGCTAGCTCAGATTGGAATAATGCCGATTGCTACGGCTCAAAGCAAAACCAGTGAATGTGTACAGTATGAGGCTAAACAAAAATTAATTCATATTAATTGTAAATCAATTCACCTTTCTGACATTAACGAGCATCTAACCAATGCAAGTATATTGCGTTCAGAAAGTAATGCCAACACAAACGCAAACACAGATACTGATAATGGTAAAGTATGGATATTGAACGCTGGCATAGTGATAGAAAAGGAAGGAGGGCTCATAATTGATTCTTCAGATACCAGCTGGCTAAAACTAGTGCCAACACCTACTATTCAACCTGCAAAGCAACTAGTACCTCTTGTTGAGGAGAACGGGACTGACACATTGGATGAGGAACAAATCGAGGGAATGGTAGCTTCAAAGCTTGCCAGTACTCAAAATAACTCTAATACTAACAATACCGTTAGTACCAGTAGTAATGAACAACAGCCAATATTAGTAAGTAAAAATAATGGAAATAACCCTAATGGAATCCATGTTCGCGGTTCATTGACAATAGACTCTGTAAAAATAACTTCATGGGACCCCGAAAAGGATGACGTAATAGGTTTTGCATATGGAAAGCGACCGGGCGAGGAACACACAAAATCAGACTATGATACCGCAGAACCTAGAGCGTTCATAAGAGTCTCCAAAGAGGCAACTGGAACAACAAATATTACAAATTCTGAGCTAGGATATCTGGGATATTCCTGCAGCAGATGCTCTGGACTTAGTTACTATGGCGGAGAGGGTTCAGTAATCCAGGGTAACGATATCCATCATCTTCTAAAGGGATATTATTCAAAGAGTATGGGAAGGATGTTGATTGCCGATAATAAATTTCATGACAATTACTTGTATGGGATAGACCCTCACACGGGCAGTCATGATATGTCTATACTAAGGAACACTGTTTACAACAATAATGCATCAGGTATCATTTGCTCAAAACACTGCTATAACCTCTTGATAGAAGGTAATAGAGTTTATAATAACTCTGGAGTAGGACGAGGAATAGCATTTAGCATTAACACTACTAATTCAGTGGCACGAGACAATCACGTTTCCGATCAGGTACGTTGCATTTCATTTAATAGAAATTCAAACTTTAATGAAATATATAATAACACGGTCTCTGACTGTATCAACGGATTTTACCTTTCGAATACCACAAATAATAATATCCACGACAACATCGTAAAAAACGTAACACACGCATTTGTCATGAAAGACGTCAACAATACCATTAATAGGAACAAGATAGATGATGCTGAAGCTGGCATTGTGTTTACATACAGACCTATTACAAATGGATTGCAACAAACCGCCATTAATTTTGCCCCGAATGACATCTACTATGAAAACATCCTAAACGATATGGCAAAGAATAATACATTTTCAAATACTGGAAATGTAACTTGGGTAAAAAAGTTATCAATCAACAATGTGACTCAGATTCAAAATGTAGACCAGGAAAACAAGACATCTCTTGCTCTGAATTTAATGAAAGAATAACACCAAATTTTTTAGAAATTTTGTCTAATTTTCTGTTTGTATGCAACTTTGCTGTCCTTGTATGGGTGCCATACTTACCAAATACCTTCATTTCTAATGACTATCAGCAAGCAATCGAACTATTCTAGGAATTGTACTATCATCTTGAACTCAATCTGGGCATGATGGATTTATTCATGGCATGTTATCCAATTTAAATTAGAATAAAGCTTGGAGAAGTAATGTTGGAAGAATTAGGATTATGGATGTTTTCATCTCTCATTCATGCCAAAACACCTTCAAATTCCCCTAATGACAGGCAATTTGTCCCTTAAATTGTGTTAAAGGGCATTACAACCTGAGAATGTATTTATTACGGCTACTAGATTTTGAATTAAGATTCTCGAATTTTGTCTTCTGATAAAAAAGATATTAAAATTACGAACCACGTATATCAACCCAAACACGAAATTTTATCCAAAAAAGAAGCTGAAGAAATTCTAAAGAAATTCAATACAAAGCCAAGTCAGCTCCCATACATATTAATTAACGACAAGGGACTAGAAGATCTAGATGTGAGACCGGGCGATATTATTAAGATAACAAGAACGTCATTTACTGCGGGCGAAAGTGTCTATTATAGGTATGTAGTGGAGGATTAACCTTGTCACAAAATACACTCGATATGTGGGCAATTATCCACAACATTTTGCAAAAAGAAGGAGTAGCAAGACAACATCTCAATTCCTATGGCGAATTTATAGAAAGAGGATTACAGAGTATCATTGATGAAGTTGGTGAGATAGAAATTGAGACTGCTGAATACCCCTATAAAATTAGGCTGGGTAAAATTAAACTACAACAACCTCGAATTATGGAGCTTGACGGTTCGGTAACTCATGTAGCTCCTGTGGAAGCCAGACTTCGCAACTTAACTTACGGTTCACCTATAATGCTTGAATGCAGTATTGTTGAAGACGATAAGATACTAGAGTCGAGATTTATCCATATCGGAGATATCCCCGTAATGGTAAAGTCAAACGCATGCATTTTACATAATCTTCCTGAAACTAAACTTATCGAACTGGGCGAGGATCCAAAAGACCCGGGTGGCTACTTTGTAATTAATGGTTCGGAGCGAGTAATCATCGGATTAGAAGACCTGTCATATAATAAGATAATTGTTGATACAGAAGAAACGACAGGCAGCTTGGTTTACAAGGCCAAAGTTTACTCTTCAATTGTCGGATATCGTGCGAAACTGGAACTAATAATGAGACCAGACGGCTCAATCGTTGCTAAAATTCCTGGATCTCCTGTAGACATTCCACTTATTACATTAATTAGGGCTTTAGGCCTTGAATCTGATAAAGATATTGCAGACGGTGTATCGCTAAATTCAATAATACAAGATGAGTTGGAACCCTCCTTTGAAAAAGCTGGAGAAATAGTGACAAGTAGAGATGCAATTGTATACATAAGCAAGAGAATAGCTCCTGGAATGTTAGAAGAGTTTCAGATAAAGAGAGCTGAAACTTTACTCGATTGGGGTTTGCTTCCACACCTTGGAAAGAATCCTGAAAACAGAAACGAAAAGGCACTCTTTTTGGGAGAGGCAACATGTAAGTTAGTTGAACTGAGGCTTAGTTTGGTAGCATCAGACGACAAAGACCATTATGGTAATAAGGTAATTAAATTCGCAGGCCAGATGCTAGCTGATCTCTTTAGAACTGCATTTAGAAATCTAGTACGAGATATGAAATATCAACTGGAAAGGTCAGGTCAAAAACGAGGGATAAATGCAGTTGCGGCTGCAGTAAGGCCCGGAATTATTTCTGATAAATTAAACAACGCCATCGCAACAGGAAACTGGGGAAGGGGAAGAGTTGGTGTAACCCAGTTATTAGATAGAACAAATTACATTTCAACTATTAGCCATCTCCGTC
>JAICQW010000134.1 GCA_025937665.1 Nitrososphaeraceae archaeon
TATACTGGGATATAGTATGAATATAGCATCAAAGATAACTTCTCTAACAGGTGCAAATAAAGTATCTATAGGAGAAAATGTATACAAATCACTAGATTCTAACACACAGAGCCAATTTCGTGAGATATTACTTCCTGACAATAGATGGAAATATATTAACTATGGAACTGATAAGCCATACAAAGTTTACATGTTAATGGACGTCACGTAATCTGGTATTTTCCGTTGAATCGTTTATATCTGTGAAACATGATGGCAATTTCTTCTGTTGACATGTTGACATGTTGATCTGAACCCCATTGGTTAGGGTTGTATTTACTTGAGCACAAATTTGCTACACTGAAGACGCATTAATGGAGCTCAATAAGCTGACTAAGATAGCCTATGTCGACCTTTAACCTCTGAATAAATAGTTTTATTCTTAGATGAGTTAGGGGCTAGTTTATTTCCAAGCCCTCGTGTGTATCTGATCACATACTCACCAAATATTCTTTATTTATTCATTGTATAACAAAACGAACAACAAGATAAGGTGTGGTATTAAAAAATTATCCTTTGTCTAAATGAGCTCTTAACATCCATGCCATTTTCTCATGCTTCTCCATTAGTCCAATCAAGAAGTCGTTTGTACCCATATCGTGATATTCGTCTTCACACCTATCTGCATCTTTACGTAGCGTTCTAACTACTTGTTCATGGTTTGCTAAGAGATTTGAAATCATTGTAATATCATTAGGGTATTCTCCAGGTGATTCTTTTAATCTACCATGTTCTAAATACTCAGAATATGTTCCTAATGATTTCCCATTTAAATCACGAATTCTTTCTGCTACCTCATCTATAATTTCATCAAGTGTCTCATATTGCCCTCTAAAAAATGCATGTCTTTCACTAAAATCAGGTCCAATAACATTCCAATGATAATTTTTAGTCTTGATGTAAAGGATATTTTCATCACACAATATACGGGTGAGAATCTCTATGACACCATGCCGAGCCTGTTTTGACAGCTCTATATTTATATCAGCCCTGCTTTCTCTTGTAAGCTGACTTGTTTTCTCCATATTTATCAATTAAGTTTGTGTAACATCGCATAAAAAGGTGGTCGGAATCATGTTCTGAAATAGACAGCGTCGAAGTATATTCTAAATATTACCTTGCTCTATCGTGAAAAATTCTTCATATTCAATTGGCATTACTTGGTTATTATTCTACATTCATTGTATATTACAGCGAAAACATGACTGCCACAATATAATCTAGGTTCAAACACTTTCGGACTTTATCAATAAATACCTCAGTAACTTAATACAGTCAATGTAAGAATACGAGGGAGGCACATTTAGGTGTACAATTTGTGCAAAAGAGTTTATTTTAAAAGATGAGGCCGATAGGCATTCTTCAGAAGCTCATTCGGAAGAAAGAACTAATATAATGGAATGATATACTATTTTCCTTTAGCTCTATCGTTACTCTTTTTAAATCCAAATTCTAGCTCTACTCCACGCTTTTCATTATAATTAAAGGTAAACTCTTCGTTTGGTAATATGGGAAAGGTTGAGATTGAAGTGTTACCACAGATAGGACATTTATTACTAGGGACTCTAGACTTATCAAAATAGGTAGCACACCAATGGCATGTTTCACATAGAACGAATACGGAGTCTACTAAACCATACTTTTGCTTTCACCGTTACCCAATACTGAACTCTGATACGACCATTTTTATTTCTTTTACGTATTATCAGAATATCCTCTTAGCAATGGCATAAATTGTCAAACATACCTAAGCAGTGTTCACAATAATATTTTTCACGCGAAGTGCGTATAATCTTAGTATGTTTGTCTTTATTGGTTCTCCAGCAGCTATTGCACCTCAATACAAAATCATTGATGGCTGGATCCCACTCCTCCATTGTTCATAGACTGTTAGAACAGGTATATAAGAGGAAATCGTTTTTAGAAAAGTTTTCGTACGGAGCGTTAGCTGTGTACAGAAGAAATTATCTGGATGTGCTAAATGTGCTAAATCAGAGGTCTTCATTTACAATTAATGTCAATGTGGACTGAACTCGGTCTAATTCTTTAATATCTAGTCCTTTGGTTCCGTTTATTAAATCCCTAAAGATACGGGTTAGGAGAAATCCAGTATACTCCCAGCATGGCTACAGATTATAATATTTGTTTTAGCGCAGCAGACTCAATATGAGGACGATGCTAACTATACGCGAATTTTTCGCCACTTGTTATCTATTATAGCAATAACTTTTCTGCCATTTTTTCCTCTTCTTAAACCTTCAATCGCTATTGAGCCTATAAACCCCAGTATGATGGCAGATCCTATTCCAATTGAAAATACGTCCACGAGTGTCATTGTAACCATCTTATTATTCCTACCTTATTTTTGATCAATAGATATTGTCGGAACCACTTCTGCCTTTCTTTTACCTATTCTTCCCTTCGCTATTCTATATGATAATTCCATTGCAATATAGGTTGGTGCAAAACCAATAGCTAACCACATAATATTCTCAAACATTCTGCATTATCAAATTAAGTTATCCCAAAATATCGTATTAGATTTAGTCAAAAGCAGACCTTATCACTCCACTTGTATTATGAGGTCTCATAATATGTTATGATAAGTATACAGTTGATTGAATAATTAACGTTCGAGCTGAGAAAAGAGTCATGCTTATGATAAAATTTTTCATATCATAATGCACATATTTCATACAATGAGTCAAAAACACCAATTATTAATAGCAAATTCTATAATTGAATCTACGCACAACGGAAGCAAATGCGAAAACTTTGGAAACAAAATCTGCAATTGCGGATACTGCAGAATTGAGGGCTAATACCCCCAGTTGATTTATAGAAAATCCGCGTCACAACGACAAGTCCTGTACCTAAAATTCTTGCAATCATAGAATGTTGATATTCATTGACGTAAACCTGACCGTATAGATAGGAGACTAGAGCATCGCCAGTAATCATGGTGTTCCAGCTCGTGCCCTAATAGCGAGAATGTGGTCCCCTACAAACCTCTTAATATTGGCCTACCAGATGTCACGGTATGTCGTTAGGAGAAAAACTTTTCGAGGAAAGTGGCGAGATAACAGGGTTTAAAATAACTAAAGTTCATCCAATTGAGGGAGTAACAACAGAAGTCAGCTTCACGTCAGAAATCAAAGGCGAGGCAGGTATCCAAGCGGTCAAATCCTTGGCTCAGGTACAATGACTAAATATCCTCATGGTATAATTGACGGCATCTGGCACGGGTCACTGATGATAGCCGAAGATGGCTCCCAATTTATGTGGTGGGCGCATGAAAAAAGCAAGGTACTCGAAGGTGGTAATATCAAAGGGTTGAATATAATGACAGGATTTACGAATTCACAAAAATTGTCTTGGATGAATAATATTATTTTGGCACTGGAGATATCTGGCTCGGTGTTATCTCAAAAATTCAAGGCAATTGGATTTGGAGTAGTAAAAAAAGTTCTTGGACTCGGATAATCTTGAATACAATCTCTGGCTCTTCCTTATTTGATTTGTGATTCTTACGCCTTCTAGCACAGCTAACAAGGGTATAATCTAATTCAGTATACTTAATCGATAAATCACTATATAAAAGATGGACTGAGGTTAGTTCAGCGGCTCACCCTTATGACTCCAGATTGAATAATGAACCCGCTAGCTCCTGTAAGCCTTCGATTCTATTTCAAGAATCAATAGATCGTTCGACCTAATAGAATCAGAGGTTGCGATGGAAGTGGGAGTAGAGAAAAAGAAAAAAGAGGAGGACGACTTTGCATTATTTCCTCTGTTCTACGTTACTTCTACACTTCCAGAGTGAGTTGACCTCCTTTTGATAAGAATCCCTTCCTCTGTTTCTTCTACCACAACATCTCTTGGATTATCCAATCCACGTTTCTAGCAATATCAATAGTAAAAACTAATGTTATACTAAGTTTTCCAGCCAAACAGGCGTTTCATTTTTCATTGATTTCAATGTTACCTGAATTGACCACAAAATTTCAATGTTACCTGAATTGACCACCATATTATAATTGCCAGTCTGGATCAGACAAATTGATAAGGGATACCCTTTATGTATTCTTTAAGGCAAAGACTGGGGTTCAATCTTTCTCGCTCAGAAGATGATATCAAGGGATATTTGAAACAGGTCATACGAGAAGTACAAAACCAGAAGTCTCATCCAACCAACGATTAGAGCAACCACTTAAAACGGTTGGGAAATTCAATTTCAGTTTACCGATTAAAATAAACAAGTTACCGTATAGAAATGATAACGCCACCGATGAGGCTTATGAGTGCTGTTGTGTGTGATGATTGCGTGGTCTATAAAACCACAATTGACTATTTCCACCATGAGTACTCATCTGTACTAGTCTCATTCCAGTGATTCTTTTTATCTTGTATAATGCCTTTGTGTCTGCATGAAAATCATTTGTATTGAAAATGAGGAAGTCTCTGCTTCCGTCTGCAATATATTCAAAGCCACAGTCTTTTGTAGAATCTAAAATGTCCCATATCCACTCTTCACACTCATCTATCGGAAGTAGTGTTGGTTTCATTAGTGTACTCAAGTCGTTTCCTCACTTCTCTCTTCTACAATAAAGCCTGCACTCAAAGTCTTATTAAGATATTACTATATTCTTCATATACCTACTTCTATAGGCATTTTTATTTTGCGATGTTTTCGATATATTTTAAGATGTCTTCAATGAGGATGGCCAACTTAATAGGTGATTTCGATGGTTGCCACTTTTTATTATAAACATTAATAACAAATTGACCACTGCTTTTATTCATCGAAAATAGAACAAGATTTGCTAAAACCTCCTCAAAATACATATCTTTTTCATAACAATCTGCATAATAATAGAGGCTAAAAGCTAGATGGTACTTGGCACAATAATATACATAATCATAGTAATTGTAGCCATCATAATTATTATCGCCCTCCTAAAGTTCCTCTTCCAGTTATTCTTTATTGCTCCAATAGGAATAGATGCCCCAGATATTGAGATCTTCAACAGGTTTTCTCTTGCTTTGCAGCCCACGGATGCAGGTTATCAATCCTTACAGAACTAGTCTTACAGAACTAGTCTTACTTACCAAGGGGTGCTGACATCTTGAGCACCAAAATGTAACACGGGAGCTTGATTGTCTATCCATAACTATTTTTGTACCACATACCCAACA
>JAICQW010000327.1 GCA_025937665.1 Nitrososphaeraceae archaeon
AGACGCACGCCGAGCATCACTGGTGGGACTGGTACGCGCCCTATTTGAACGCGAGACAGAGTGGCAGCAATCCAGAGGCGGCAGCAGCCGCCGCCGATCGCTACATGGAGGAGGTCCTTCACGTTCTTCCCCGATGATGCCGTTCGAGTGGCCGCACTATCTGCTTGCAGTAAATGGAAAGTTTGTCGTAATTGGAGGATCTGATCAGCCACCCAGATTCTTCAACAATTACTCTTTCTTCTCTCTTGTCCGTAAATAACCGGATCTATGTTCCATGGAGCCTTTGCTCAAATTTGGACCCTATAGAGGCTGACGTTATGGCAATTGTCCAGAATACAGTAGCATAGTGAAATAAAGATCAACTGCTTCTAACGCACACAATCCCAGTACTACTGCCGCAATGAGCAATATTGTCTTTTCCATTATTACAAGGATCATTGATTTGTTATAATAGTATGATGGGTACATTGCCTTGCATTGTACCCAGACCAGATCAATGAACAGATGTCATATAACGTACGTCTTAGGAGAGGAGTTATTTTAGATACACAGAGTCGATTTCACATTTAAGAGGCCGAAGAACAATAACTATAGTATATTATTTATTACTACTTCTCAATGAATGATGGAATCTAACTTAATAAAAAATCTCCAGTTTATTGTTTGTGTTTTAAAATCCTGATGAATAAGCAAGGTAAACTAACACATATGAGTTTCACATATATCATCTTTCGGTATCAACAATGAAATCCAATGAATTATGGGTTAAATCAAACTCTACTCTTTTTAATCCGAATTCTTCAAACAAATTTCTAAATAGTTCTGTCAAATAAAGGGACCAATTCTTTCCCATGTCATGTTGGATTACATACGAATGTCGGGTATAGTTGACTTCATGTCTATATGGGTAACCTGATATTTTTATCCATGTTTCGATTACATCCAAGGCCGATTCAATATTGTATTCATTTCTTAGAAGCATTACAAAATCTTTGGTTTCATTCTTCGCTATATCTTCTGCAATGGAAGATATCTCTTTCTCTGGGAGCCTGTTTACGAGGTTACTTACCAACCCTCTCCTTACAGTAACAAATCCCGCTTTTGCTGCATTCGAATGCCAATCAATATGTCCTCTTATGATATGACTTACTAATGTATTGACACTGATATCTTTTTGCTGTGCTTCGCGGTGTAGTTTATTTAAAATAGTGCTATCTAATCTAAAAGTAATACTTTCGCTCTGATGATGCTGCTTTACCTCCTTCTTTTCCATAATATTTGTATCCATTAGATCTAAATGTAATATAACCGAGTCAACTACTAAATAATCATTTCCTGTTGTTTTGTTACTGTGTCATCACCTTAGGAACAGACGTAACGATGGTTGGTAGAAGAACAACAACAACAACAAAATAATAATTGCAAGAAAGTGTTTGCTCGACTCTGGATAAGTCTTTAGAAATTGCGTATCCGTGATATGAAAAAGGGAAAACTACTTACAATGCATAAATATCAGGTGGCAGGAAAACGGGCTGATTCCTCCTGAC
>JAICQW010000196.1 GCA_025937665.1 Nitrososphaeraceae archaeon
ACTACCCTCCAAAGCTGCCTTTAAAGTAAGAGTAATGTCTGGTTCATCGTCAACCATAAGAATTCTTCTTATTCTCGTCTTTGACTTTGACCTTGTTGTGGATATCTTACATCGTTTGTTAGTATTTCAAGAAAGTAAAAAGGTTATCGGCCTATTAGAAATCCTATTATAGTTCAAAAAACCTGATTTGTCGTTGTTTCTTGCATTTCTTCTACCATCTACTTACTCAAGACTAAACGAATCTATTATACTTTGAAATGCTGGCAAAGAACTATCAAACTCTTCAGGAGTCCCACCATACGTGACAATGTATGCCATACCATCCTTCACCGTCCATACTTGAAGATTTTGCAAAGGAGTCTGATTCTCATCAGTAAAAGTATATACAATAAGATGGGCAGGTAATCCTGCAAGAGTAGTGGAGGATGAATTCAGAAGTCTAAAATCCTGAAATACTTCTACTTGGCCCAAAGCTGCTTCGGTGTATCTCTCAAGATTAAAATCCGAAGTTGGCAGCACTTCTGTGGTAATGTTTATGACCTCTGGAGTTCGATTACCTATCCCCCCTTGTGGTGAGACGAATGTCAAACTCTCTTCCTTTTCCCAATTAGTTGGATACTCTAATGAGAATCCAAGATTAGGATTGTTATATGGTACTACGTCGCTGATGCCAGTTTGATTTCCTCCTGAAGATTGTGTAATAGGCTGAGCTATTGCAATATTGGGTATACCATTGCTTGTATAGATGACTTGTGTGATAGCCATGATATTCAATAATACCAATACCATGAGACTTGTCGTTACCATGCGACGTAGAAGATATATCTTGGATAAAAGTATTGTTTGGGAGATTAGTGAGGAACTCGTATCCGCCGAGTACTAAAACTAAATGGTGATATCTCTCCTGAGCATCGCTGATCACTAACTAATGTAATCCACACCGCAGATAGACAGGGCATAGAGCGACTTGAGAGTAATCTTAAATATATCCAGTAATACATTCTCTTATGTCAAGTAGCACCAATATACCAAATTGGAAAGCTTCTGGAGACTTTTTTGATGTATGTAGGTGTAATCTGCCATGTCCTTGCGCATTCGCTCAGACTCCTAGTTACGGAGAATGCGATGGTGTTCTGGCATATCATATCAATAACGGACATTATGGTGAAACATCACTTGATGGTTTGAATGTGTTAGGGCTAATTCATTTCAAGGGCAATATCTGGGCTGGAGAGACAAAGGCAAATATTGGCTTGTACTTTGACGAAAAAGCAAATCCACAACAAAGAGAGGCTCTACAAATGGTATTTAGTGGAAAGGCAGGAGGATTCATGTCTGAATTCGCAAATCTTGTCCAAGATGTAAAGGGACCTGAGTTTGCTCCAATCAAGTTTGAAGTCTCAGATGACCTTTCTCACTGGAGTGCTGAGATTCCAGGAAAGATAGTTGCAAAGGCTGAAGCGCTGTCTGGACCGATGACGCCACCAGGCAAAAGAGTTCAAACGATTAATCCGCCTGGAAGCGAAGTAGGACCCGGTACTGTTGCGACATGGGGAAAAGCTTTAACCGATGAAGTTGATGCTATGGGTTTCAAATGGGAGTGGAATAATAGATCAAGCAAGCACATTCCATTTGACTGGAGTGGTCCATAACTCTCCTTTCTCGTACTAACTACCATAATCCTTAATTTACTGGCTCTCCATTCTTTTCCTTTATTCTCTAGGTCGGTTTTATTTACACTTTTAATCCCTTAACAATACCGTAGATTTGTTGTCCCATGAAATGGCGCTCAGTATCCTCATCTGCTAGGCTGATGGCAACTGACCTGCCTTTTGAGATGTCAACGGTTGCATTCACATTATCCCATGCTTTATTGCCATTCGTTCCAACATCCACTATCCCTGATATAGATATGCTCTTGTCCGGACTGAGTTGAATGGGAGTGTTGTCATTGACCCTGAAATTGCTTAATTGATGGGTATGATTTTCAGCTCCATTTACAGGGCCTGTATAAAAGTCAGCTGTAAAGTCAATTAACTTTCCTCGAGCTACATTCATGTTCCAATCCCCTGACAATATGAATTTGGGTACCGTAGTCATATCAACAGTCTTAGTGTTTGGAGGTACTCCAAGTACCAAAGAGCCTACCTGCCCATCCATCTCAAATGTATTGGTTGCCGCATTAGAAGGTTGTGCTATTGCTGTTGTTGACATCGTAAGCAACATCAAAAAGATGGGACAGCATAAACGAACGTTTGCCATAAAACATTATTTATACTCATATTATTAGGTTTTTCGTTCTTAACTTTGGTCAGTTATGCTTAACCATTGGGCAGCATTTTGTTCGTTGGTTTTCCTGCTTCCATTAGAACACTCCGTTAGTGGTCTTTTCTTCTCCTTCTATTACTTCCCCGTCTGTCTTCTTTTCCTTTTCTTTGATATCCTGGAGTAATGCTTTCTTGTTTAAATGGTCCATTTCTCCTTGAACAAACTTAATAGCATCTGTTATTACGACACCATTTGTTGTTAGGTCCATGATGTACTTGTAGCAATCATTGATAAGAGATAATGCTTGCAGTCTGGTTTTATCATCTGTCATAATCATAGTCTGACCATTGTCGTTACTGCTGCCAGCTTTGGATCTGTTTGCAATGTCCCAGCTGAGCCTTAATACTTGGTTCATTCCTGTTAGACAGCGCTGATATTCTTCCGGTAGCTTTTCTTGGATATGTAATTTTAGATTCTCCTGGGCCTCCTGTCTTAAACATTGTATATCTCTACTAACAGTCGATTGGTCTATCTGTAATTCGTCAGCAATATCCCATTGACTGTAGCCTCTGACAAGTAACTGTTGAACTTTGTTGCGTCTCCATTCTAACATCTTTGTTTTCTTGTTGCTACCGTTAGAAGACAAGGCCTATGTACTATCATGTTTCCTAAGCTTTTAGCTTTTATGCATTTTGAGCTCAGATTATGCATTCTTTGAGTGTGAGAAAATAATGTTATGCATTTTCACGCTTGACAATCTATCTATAGCATAACTTGGTTTATGTTTCGCGATGGCAATAAAACCCTCTTATAGCCAGCCTGGTTCTCCTCCAGACATGCCGGATCCGCTAAATGATGAAGTCTTGGAGTATCTTGTACAAAAAGTAGAAGAAACAGGAGTTGGTTTCAGCGTGACGCTTAACGTAAATGGACTAGTTATTGTGGGTGAACTTATGCGTTCTAAGCTCTTTTATGATTATATGTCTAGACTATTTGATACTTATTCAGACAAATCAGAGCGTAAAAGCAGAGAAAATGTGGTCACATCCCTAACTGATGATCCTATTGAACTTGAAGTGACAGATAACTACTACAGGGATTGGAAGAACTTCATGATAAAATTGAGAGATAAAAAGGATAAAGGCAATTTTTTGTTTGCCTTACCTTACCTTACTTTACCTAGAAACGCAGAAGGGGATCCGATTTATTGAAGATAAACTAAACTACCGCATTTCCTCTGTGAAATCTGGTAGAAGTGAAATTAATTTCTGGTTAATTCCGCACTTAAACGACTATGAACTTCTCAGGGATTTTAAAAACGATTTGGGAGAAA
>JAICQW010000210.1 GCA_025937665.1 Nitrososphaeraceae archaeon
AACTGAGGGAAGACATCGAATCATTATTTAGAGATCCAAATTTCGGACCTGGGAATTTACCACCATCAGGTAATAACGAAAGAATATACGGTATGGTCAGTCCTCATGCAGGCTATATGTATTCAGGGGCAGTAGCTGCGCATGGCTACTATGATTTGTCTTCGTCTAAATTTGAATCGGCTCTAATTCTTGGCCCCAATCATTATGGTTTGGGTAGCGAAGTAGCACTAATGGACAAAGGTTCTTGGGAAACTCCGCTGGGGAAGGTAGAGATTGATTCTGAAGTGGCCCAAAGCATTAATCAAAATTGTGATATTATTAGCATAGATGAATCAGCACACTCTAGGGATCATTGTATTGAAGTCCAGCTTCCGTTCCTTCAATACATTAAACGCGAATTCAAAATAGTGCCAATAATCCTGATTAATCAAGGCAAGAATACATGTAAAAAGCTCGGAACTGACATATATGAATCGATTAAGGATAGAAATTTGATACCGATTGCTTCCTCGGATTTGACGCACTATGAAGCAAATAACCTAGCCTATGAAAAAGATAAACTCCTGATATCTGCGATTCTTTCACTAGATATTGAAAAATTCTATTCAGTATTGATTTCGTTTAATGTAACAGCATGTGGCTACGGTGCCATTGCTACGGTTATGGAGATATCAAAAAGAATGGGGGCGACCAAGGGCAAGTTGTTGAAATATGCCACAAGTGGGGATATAGCAGGAGATAATAACTCAGTAGTAGGTTATTCGTCAATTTTATTTGTATGAATACCCATTTCAATAGAGCTGTATCTTCAGCTCCTGCAAAAGTAATCCTTTTTGGAGAACATTTCGTAGTATACAATAACCCCGCTATTGTCACGGCAATAAATAAAAGAATACGTGTGCAAGCACAGGTAAGTGACAAGTCAAATATTAATATAAGATCAGGAGAAAACTCATTAAGTGTACCTATCAACAGTAACGATAAGTACATCATGTCTCTTGATAACAGTTCTATAGCACTATTTCCAATTTTTAAATGTGCAAAACATGTCTTTAAGGAAAAAAATATATCGAATCTTGGTGTAAATTTAGAAATAGACTCGCAAATTCCCCATGGTGAGGGTTTGGGATCTTCAGCGGCCTCATGTGTATCAACGGTTGCTGCACTTTACTCCTTGTTTTCCGATCTCGACAAAAATCTGATATATGAAACTGCTAGGATAATGGAACAAAATATACACTCAAACTCCTCCGGTGTAGATTGTTATGTTTCAACTTTTGGTGGGATAGTAAATTTTGAACCCGATAAAGGATTCAGGAGCATAAGACCAAAAAAGAAATTCACGCTACTCGTTGGTACCAGCGGGATAAAACACTCCACTGGCAAGGTAGTATCGCAAGTAAGACAATTCAGGGAAAAAAATTCTACCGTTTTCAAAGACCTTTCCTCAAAAGCTGAAGTGATCTGCAAAAGGGCAATAAGCTCAATGAATGAAGGGGATGAATCAGAACTTGGTAATTTGCTTACTGAAAATCACAAATTATTGTCCCTGTTAGGGGTGTCCCATCCAGAGATTGAAAAATTGATTGAAATTAGTCTCGATAACGGTGCTTTAGGAGCAAAATTGACAGGTGCGGGTAAAGGAGGAGCAGTTATTGCACTTATACCACAGGATTCAAGCAAGGAGATACTAGCGAAAATTGGCAGCGGTCCGGGCAAATGGATGTTAGTCGAATTTGATTATGACGGCGTAATTCTTGGCTGAACTTGATTCAGGTATCAAGGTTTAAATTTTCATAGGAAAAGTAACCATAATGCCGCAAGAGGTTGTCTTAATTAAATTGGGTGGCTCTGTTGTTACTCATAAAGGAAGACCCATGACTATGAACAAAATAGCCATCGATCAAATATTTAAGTCGCTATTGTCTGTAAAAGTGCCCATCATATTTGTTCATGGCGGTGGTTCTTTCGGGCATTATTGGTCAGTAAAGTACGATATGCATTCCAAACCCGATACGTACCCGTCAGATGGTATAGCAGTAGTCCATGAATCAATGATTTCATTAAACCATAAATTGGTTAAGTCAATGATAAGGTTCAAGTTGAATCCATACTCTGTTTCACCTTTTTCAATTATTTCAAATAATAGACCACTTGTGAAAAAGATCATCGAATTGGCATCGATGGCCAGGGACAAAATAATACCAGTGACATTCGGGGATATTGTATATAGAACACATCATAAATACTCAATACTATCGGGTGATGAATTGATGACAATGCTATCCTACGTTTTAAGACCAAAAAAAGTAATTTTTGCAGTCAATGTTGATGGAATTTATCAAGATCCTCGCACAAAGGAACTCATATCAACAGTCGAAGAAGGTTCATTAATCAAATTTTCAAACGTGAATTTTGATGTGACAGGGGGAATGAAGAGAAAAGTTCGTGAAGCATTAAAAATCTCACTTGCAGGTATGGATGTGCACTTTGTAAATGGCTTCAAACCCGATAGACTCCTGAAGATTTTAGATAACAAGAAAACCAAAGGTACAGTAATAAAGGGAAAAAGGTCCAGTAAGCGAAATGCCCGATGAATCAGACTCTCCTTCAGACATTGAAGTAATAAAACAACGAAAGAGGGAAGGTATAGTTATTCCTTTAACTAGGAACGTTCAAGCTAAAGAGTCATCTACTTACTTAGAATATGTTAAGTTAATTCATAACGCTCTACCAGAAATTGATTATGATGCTGTCGAAACGAATCAGAAATTTCTTAGCCACCACTTCGAAGCGCCGATTATTATTGATTCTATGACAGGAGGAACCCCTGAAGCTACGAAAATAAATTCCAGGCTTTCTCTTGCTGCTGAGAAATTTGGCCTTGGTATGGGACTGGGTAGTCAGAGGGCAGGTCTTTTGAGTAGCGAACTTGCTGAGACTTATTCGATAGCCAGGTCCAATGCCCCAAATGCATTTCTGGTGGCAAATATTGGAGGAGCACAGCTTTCAAAGGGACTGAAAATTAAGGAAATAAGGAATATGATTGAAATGATTGAAGCTGACGCACTTGTTGTACACTTGAATCCCCTACAAGAATTGATTCAGCCGGAGGGAGAACCAAAGTATAAAGGAGTATTATCAAAGATCAAAGAGATTTGCACAAATTTTGATATTCCAATAATTGTGAAGGAGGTTGGAGCTGGGAT
>JAICQW010000298.1 GCA_025937665.1 Nitrososphaeraceae archaeon
AGTTGAATGCCATTTAATTCTGGCATTCTTATATCTATAATAGCCAAATCATAATGGGATGAATTGTTTAAATCAATCAAATGTTTTACAGCCTCTTTCGTATTTGAAAATGGGCTGACGTTATATCCTTCCTCTGACAGAATTATTTTAAAATTATAAAGTACATCTTGTTCGTCATCGACAAGTATGATATTTCTAATTTCATTTTTGTTGTGAGGTCCATAGGGAGCACTACCACCACCGTCGGTCCCTTTTCTATCTGAAATGGATGCAACGATAGAAGGAGCAGATGATTTTTTCTCATTATAGTCTATACCCATATTCTTTCTCGTGAGTTTCCAATTGTCAACCAATCTGCCGCCACGTTGAATTCTAAACAGTAATTCATCTGGATTGTATGTATCCTGATAAACAGCTATTTTGTCCTGCGCCTGAATATTTAGAACATTCTTCACTTCATTTGTAAGAGTTAAACGTGAATACTGATCTACGGTTATTGTGTCAATGGCAAGCAACCTATACATGTTAAAATTTTCGTCAAAAACGCCAAGGTCTGTTGTATTCGTATTTTCTTCCCTTTTTTTATTGAAATGCAATCAGATAAACTCTTATTTACTCATACTGGTTATTAAGAATACGGTTCTAAGTGGTTTTAAGATTTGCTAGAAGCATACGGTAGAAGTTCTACTTTACAATCAAATTTACAATCAAATCAAATAGTGGGCGTTATGATGGACCTGATCTGCTTACGACTCCAGGTGGGGTGATTTCATAATATTATAACTTTAATACGCGGCGTGTGGGTTTAGTATTCTGTTTATCTGTTTAGCTAATTCCATATTATCAATTGGTTTCTTGATAATACAATTTTCATCTAACGGAGGATATGTCTTCTTTATGGCTGTCGTATATTCAGTTAATTCACTTACAGCTGTTAGAAAGCATACTTTCACATTTTCATCTATTTTCTAATCTCATGAAATAATTCAAATCCATTCATTTGTGGCATTCTTATATCAAGAATCGCAAGATCATACATATTTAGGTCTAAAATTTGACAACACAAGATTTGGTTCATTGAATGGATAAATGTAAAAAAACCTGTTTCTTCTAATGTTGCCTTTAAAGTGTATGTAACATTAGGCTCATCATATACTACTAGAATTTTTGCCTTCACTTAATTATTCCATCACGTCAATTGGTTCGCTGATTCTGTCTAGCGGAAGAGTAAATATGAATGTCGCTCCCCTTCCATCTGAATTATTTTCAGCCCATATTCTACCTCCGTGGGCTTCTACAATACTTTTGGAAATAAAAAGACCTAGTCCAGTACCTGCAAAGGATTTTGTAGCGAACTTTGAGAATAACCTGTCTAATAATTTAGGGTCTATTCCCACACCCATATCCTTTACCGTAATGATAGCTTCTTGTTTAATGCCTTTTTCTTTTTCCTTAACCTGTTTCTCTACATTGACACTAATAATGCCTTCCTTAGTAAATTTGATAGCGTTACTTAATAGGTTGGAAATAACCTGAATCAACCTAGATTTGTCTGCGCGTACAAAAGCGAGATCATTCTTGTTTTCTTGTTTTTCTTCGAATTGACATACTAGTAGTAGATTGGGGCTATCAATCTGGTTTCTAAAATCCTGTACGATCCTTGATATCAAATCAATTAAGTTGACTCTTTCCTTTTGTAGGTTCAGTGAGTGGTTATCGATTTTTGTAACATCCAAAATATTCTCTGTTAATCTTTGCAACCTTTTTGCATTTCTTATAATAACCCTCATGTGTTCTCGCTCCTCTTCTCCTACTTTAGGACTGACAACCTGAGATAAGCCTAGTATTGGTTGGATGGGCGTTCTTAGCTCGTGAGC
>JAICQW010000109.1 GCA_025937665.1 Nitrososphaeraceae archaeon
GTTTATGAAAGTTCTGTATTTGCAACCAGATCCTTCCATTGATTCATCAGACAAACATGGTCCGTATTCACAAGATGTATGTTTGCACTCAAATTCTGTTTTTGAGTTACAGGAAGAACAAAGATATTTGCCGCTTTCTACGAAGTCTTCCTTCACTCTACATAAAAAATTGCTTTTCCCTTTGGCAACTTTTAGAAATTGATAGTCACGGGAGTATTGAGTTTGAAGATCCTTTGTAGCAGTACATATGTAGCTTGAGCCAAGAGTTCGCGCAATAGTTATGGCAATTGCACTTTTCCCAAACCCAGTAGGTGCTTCTAGAATAATGTGTTTATAACCGGTATTGAAAGCTTCACAAATTTGTTTAATAACACTATCCTGATTATTTCTAAACTTATTGTGAGGAAAGTTCTTCAAATATTCATCTGCGGTTATCGTTTTGCCCAAGTATAAAGAAATGAATCAAGTGATTGCTGAAATAAATTTTTCTTATTCATTATACTCTTTTAGAATCATCTATCAGAATCAAAAGTCAATTACGCAAGTCCATATAATCTGTCGCAACTCCTAATTGCAAGTACGACTTATATGAACCCATTACGTAAAAACTCATATCAATAATATGAAAATGCAATATGTTTTGATATCAATCTTAATTTTCATATCATTATCAACCTTTATTCCTCATTTTGTTTCAGATGCACATCTCTCGCATACTCCTCATTACAATGGGGGATCAAATCGAGATGGAATAGGAAAATATTATCCATATATGGCATTGGATCCCGAATACGCAGCACCGGACGAGCCAACAAAGATTACTTTCAGCGTACAGGATTTCGATGGAAATGACGTTTATGATATTGAAACAATGGTAGAAATATATCAAGAAAGTACCGGGGAAAGAGTGAAAGGATTCCCTTGGACTGTAAGAGATATTGGAGATTTTAATCTATATTATGTATTCCCTAATCCAGGAGGATATGAAATAGTACTCAGTGTTGCGAACGACGACAAAATGGTGAATCACAACCAACTAGATGTGCCAAGATCGATTCTGTCAAGCATATCAGATTGCAATTGTCAACGGGTAATATTCAATGTTTCAATTTCTGATTCCTGGGGATTAGTTAGAAATTTCCTCCTAGTCGTTTCCATACTGATCCCCATCATAGTTCTGGGTTTAGTGCTGGGTAGAACTTATTTGAAGAACAGAAAGGAGCAATCCGGTTCAAGAATGGTACCAGAAAAAGAAACTCTGAAATACGTCATTATGCTCCTTGCAATAGCTGGGGGTTTAGTACATTTGGCTATCTTTCCCGAACATGGATCTCTTCAAATCTACTATTCGGTATTCCTAATGGCTGCTGCTGGAGCTCAAGTAGCATATGGAATACTGTACATCTTGATCAATTTTACTGCCGAATCATACTCGGGTAACAATAGAAAATTTATTTTGAGTCAGTACAGAAAAAGAGTGGCCCTGAATCTGTTTGGGTTGATTGGAACCTCCGTTCTCATTGGGCTTTATGCATATTCAGTCATTGTAGCACCTCCATTGTCACCAGACAACAAAGCAGAAAATATTGATATTGCAGGGATTATGGCTAAGTCAGTCGAGATTCTTTTGGTAGGTGGAATAATTTACCTGATGAGATGGGAAAAGAAAAGAGTGGATGAAATTCTTGTCAGTCCAAAATAATTTTCTGGTTTAATGGAAACTAGAAGGCATACCAGAGATCAATTATTGTCCCTTCACTGCATTAGGTCATACATTTAATGTTGTCTGGTCATGTGAAAGAATTTTTAGAATTAATGCAAATTCAGTTACCTTTTCGCGATATCAAGTCAAAGACTTGTCATATTTTTTATGATGTCCAGTATCTTGTTTATCAACTTAGTGTGATCGGCCAACTTATCGAAAGAGACAAGAAGCAAATTCTCATCTAAGGGTATGGTCAAGAGCTTGATTTTCTCCCTCTCAGAAAAGGTGTAGATTACTTTACCAAAAACATTATCAAAATCGCGTCTTAGAATATTATTGATGGCATAACCTAAGTAAAGCCTAATTGACCCATCGTTTTTTTCTAAAGATGGAGTATCTTTTTTCATGTCGCCTACAATCAATTTACCCATTTCATCTATCATCCCAACAAATCTTATATTCTCGTCAACATCAAAAATGCTATTACATAAAGCAGGCAACTCGTATTGCATAGTGTATGTTCAATACTAAAGGTGTTATAAAGACACCTAGTTGGAATCAATTACAGAAAGATATATTCATTTCCTTATCAGAATTATTTCATATTGCATGTAGAATATTAGGATGTGTAAATCTTGACAAAAAACATGACTGAATTAAACTATCAATTTAAAGGTAAATGAGTGTCGTTTCAGTTCCTTCCCATAGCCAGTCTAGTCATTCTAACGAGCTATACTAAAATATAATCGAAAGAGAACAGTGTTCTAATGACTTCTTCAAATTGTTCTATGAGATTTCTGCTATTTGTTAAGAAATATTTCAAAATTTCTTGAAATAGTTGTACAAATTTCATTAAAGCATTTTATGGGGCTCGATAATATTTTTAAACAAGCTCTGAGAAGGCAATGATATGGCAGATTCAATGTTGATGTATGCAATAACCACTGCGGCTTTCATAGGATTCGTAATCATCTTAGGCTCTTCAAGGGCTAAAAGATATCGACATCACGTCGCCCCTGCTGCTGCTGCATCGTCCGAAAATAAAAAGGTCAAGTATTCTTCAGACGGGAAACCCATGTAAGATAGATTTTTTCAAAAAACACCAACCAATTCCTTTTTTTTGCATAATTAACGCACAACTTATATTCTGGTCGTAGGCGATTTTTTTATGGCTAAAGGTGCAAGAAGAGGCGGGAGAGTTAGGGACAAATGGAGAGACAAACAATGGCTTATTCTCGACTCACCGAATTCTTTTGGAGATTTTGGAGGGCATCATATTAATTATCTTCCGATAACTGATACCACCACTGCTATAGGCCGTGTCGTTGAGAATACATTATTTGACATTAAAAAACAGGATCCAGCGGATCATAAGACCAAGGTATTTGTAGAAATCGAAAACATAAACGAGGGAGTTGCAAGTACAATATTCAAGGGACATGAATATGGGAAAGAATTCTTAAGAAGCCTTGTCCGAAGGGGGAGTTCCATGATTACTCACATACACAATTACACTACACAAGATGGTCATGAGTTTAGAGTTGAAATTATAGCATTCAGTCAGCGCAGGATAAATTCTTCAAAGAAGCATGAACTAAGAAGAGTCATACATAATTTGTTATCTGAGAAAATACCACAATGGGATCTTAGTTCTTTCATAAAACAAGTTACAGATGACAATAGTGATTTTAATAGAGAAATCCTGGAAAAGGGTAAAAGAATATCCTCTTTACGACACATAGGCATAAAGAAGACCAAGCTAGTGTCATCGCCCAAGTCCCCTATTGAAAGTAGCGCTATTGAAACTGAAAGTGAAACGGAAATCAATGAAGAACCAGAAACAAGCGTTATTGAGACTGAAAGCGAGTCTCATAGTGAAACGGAAATCAATGAAGAACCAGTAGAAGATAGAGCGAAGGCCCTTTAGTGGAATTTCAGTCGGACTTTACCGATAATTTTTAGCCCAGTAATTTAACGTTGACCCTTTCTACATCAATACATATAGTAGCACATGCCACTGAAGATGTTCCAAAAATAGTCCAAAAAATCAACGATGTCTTTTCTATCCCAAAGGAAAAAATTCTAGTTTCATCGGCAGAAGGTCATTGGGGAAATGAAATTTCACTCATCAAGGTAGATTGCGGCCATAAAGAGTCTCAAGTATTATTAGAGAAAATAATCTCTAACCTTAAAATCGGTGAAAAAAAATTTCTATTGCGATCAATATCTAACTCATTTGATGAAAAAGACAATTTTTACATCAGATTGAACAAGCAGTCAATGTGTAAAGGGATAATTTCCTTATCCGAACATGACTCGATAAGAATAAGATTCAAAGCAATCAAGGAGTTTAACCAAAATAATAAATTCAGGGATCATGTGATGAGCTTATTTACAAAAAAATAGATCTAGGCGTTCATGTTTCTGATATTACCAAAGCTACGACTATGTCCAACTTATTGGGCATAGACATGATAGGTATTGATTTGCGAAACTCGACAAGCAATAGTGCGCAAGAAAACGTCATACTCAGGATGGATAAAAAATATCCAATTTCAGATTATTTTCCCTACCTTATAGTTTCAGACAACATCCGTTCATTGGATAGTAAAACTGATCTATTTCAGATCGATCCCTTTCAAGGAAAAGATACAATAAAACATAAAGCCAAAAAAGGTCTGGGGATAGAAATTTCAATTGCTCCTGCGAGGAAACTTGATGCGCCTTTGGTTGCTCGATGGCTAAAAGAATTAAAATCGATTTATATTTTCTGTCAGTCATATGATTGTCAATTCATACTGTCAAGCGGCGCAACTTCCATAAACGAAATGATATCTGCAAGATCATTTGAGTCGATATTGAACATAGTGGGAATAGCTCCAGGAACGTATTGGAGGAAAATATCCGAATGGATTTACGCAAAAACAAAGGCAAGATGGCAGTATGTTAAATCATAGAGATAAAAGAAGATATGTAGCAATCATGTATGATGAGAATGCTAAAGATCGTCCTTTTCAAGTAAATGAAAAGATAGGAATCCGATTTAAGGAACTCTTCGGCGTTTTTCAAATGCAGTCTGCTATGTTGAAAATATATGACTCTGATTTTGGAAACATAATGATAATAGGCTGCAAGCTTAAATATCTTGATTATTTTTTGGTCTCTTTGGTGTTGGGTGAACCCTCACTTACAGTTGTCAGCATATCAGGTACGCTGAAGAAGCTGAGGAAAAACGTTTCTCAAATGGGCTTTAGAAACATTAAAAACAATCGTAGCTAAACATACAGAGGGGATGAGGTGAATTTTTGTTGCTGCTCAAATCTGAGGAAAAATCTATGAAGATCTCGCGACGATCTGACCCATTTCATGAAATTAGAGTTCATTAGATTGCTTGTGTTTGTAAAATCTTACTCGACTGAGTAGTACATAAAGTACCTAATATCTGAAATTGTATTAAAGGGACCATTCAAACAAAACTATAATATCTGTGGGTAATTATCAAATAAAACATGGCTCATTTAATATCTCACTTTTTGAATTCTCATCCAAGTAAAAACAGAAGTAAAAACAGACATATTCTGAATGACCAAACTCTACTATCTTATCTGAATCCAATTTGAAAATTCTACCGGAATATTATTTTAGTTTCCGAAACTCACTAGTTTATGCCATATTATTTGCCATTTGTATAATTTTGATACCCTCGTTAGGACCTCAAACCTATTCTGAACCTATTGGACTGAATTCTAGCATAATTTTAAGCAATACTTCGCTTGATTCACTAAATCCACAATTCTCAGTTTCGGACAATACCATTTATGCGGTCTGGATTAGTAATTTAGATGCTAAAAATAGCGAGGTTCTATTCAAAAAACTCGACAATAATTCCATGTCCTATTCTGCTACAGTTAATATAAGCAATACAACTGGAATTTCAAATCTAGTAAAATTGAGCAGTACAGAAGATAATGTATACATCATATGGGAAGATAAACAAGCCGATAAATGGCAATTACTTTTCGGCAAGAGTGACAACAAAGGTTCAAAATTTGATAGCGTAACTAATATTAGTAACGCTACGGGCAATGTACACCTCCATGATATTTCCTCAGCAGGTAATAATGTATTTGTATTGTGGGCTGCTAATGAAAATATTTCGTCCTCAAATAAAGAAATCTTTTTCAGGAGAAGCAACGATAGGGGTGACTCATTTAGTGATGTTCTTAATTTAAGTAATGATAGCGATGATTCGATGGACCCTCACATGGTAATAAATCAAAACGGATCGATAATATACGTTGTTTGGACTACATGCGATACTAAGCATGATGATCCTACGTGTA
>JAICQW010000230.1 GCA_025937665.1 Nitrososphaeraceae archaeon
GATTTATCTGTAGTTATCAATTAAATAGTGGATTGTAAATAATAGGTACTAATAGTTAGCAAGTATGTCATTTATTCGATATCGCATGTTGAGATTGAGGAAGTTTACCAAAAATAAATTCTATGTTCTAGTCAAGTTTATTCTATTTGTCTACATAAATTTGAAGATGAAAATCGGATGGTATTGAAAAAAAGTTTAGGCGGGTAATTTATCCATTCGTTATAAGATTTCTCTCAAGTAATGAATTTTCGTCTACTAAATTACAGTAATTAGACATCAACATTTTGTAGGAATGTCTATAATCACTGAGATCATAGTTTATGTTGGTTAGGTCATGTCCATCAAGAATGAAGTAACTGAAAAGAGTACTAACATTAACATCAATTCAAAAAAATCTGCTGGGAGTTATAGCCTCTTTGATAATATTATAGGTTACGAAGATATAAAAAAATTATTTTTCTTGTCATTTGAATCACAAAAACCGATACATGTATTGCTTGTTGGTCCTCCTGCATCAGCAAAGACATTGTTTATGCTTGGATGCATGAAACTTGATCGCTCTTATTTTACACTAGGTACACATAGTACTAAATCCGGTATGGTCGACTATTTGTTTGATAAGCGTCCTAGGTATTTGGTTATTGACGAAATTGAACACATGCCGATAAAAGATCAAACTGTTCTTCTCAGTCTTATGGAAACTGGCATTATAGCTGAAACAAAACATATGAAGACGAGAAATACTCAGTTGAAAACATGGGTTTTTGCTACCTCAAATGATACTAACCACATGCTCACTCCTTTACTTTCTAGATTCATGGTGTTACACTTTAAACAATACAATTTTGAAAATTTTCAAGATATATCAATTCACATGCTAGGTCAAGAAGGAATAGGCAAGGACATTGCAGCAGAGGTAGCTTCGCAAGTATGGCACAAGATGAAATCTAAGGATATTAGGGACTGCATAAAGATTGCACACCTAGCTAGATCTAAACCTGATGTAAGTTGGATCGTAGAGACAATTCAAAAATATAGCAAACCGTCTGGTTTTACAGCAAAAAACAATAATTAGATATCAAATAGGCTGATTGAGCTAGTCGATTCTAGTTACAAACCAAATATCTAAAAAATACTACAACTGGCTGTTACAATCTTATTTCATAAAACCAGCCAGATTCTCTTAATTCGAGCTAAATTTATAGATGAACTGATTAAAAGTCAAATCCTCCACCATCAAATCCTCCACCATCAAATCCTCCACCATCAAATCCTCCAGTATCAGCTCCTGCCTGGGAATCAGCACCGGAACTATCAGAACTACTTTCACCGGCTGCTGCAGATCCACTGTCCGCATTTCCGCCTTCGCTACTTCCTGCAAGAGAGCTTTCCGCAGGATTCATTGCCAAACCCATGAACGACATCATTGAAGTGAAAAACAGTATATTCATTAGTCCTGAAAAGAGCATCATGGGCATCCACGCCCTATTTGAATCCATGAGCGATTCAAGCTGAGTTCTATTTCCATTATCGTAGTATTGCTGCATTTCTTGGACCTTATCCTTTAATTCCTTCTTCTTGTTTCCAAGTAAATTCATACCTGTATCTGTAATTTTTAATTCAATTTTTTTTCTTCCAAGGAATCCTCTCTTTTCATTACTTGTTATCAATCTTTGAAAAACAAGATCATTAACTATTAATTCAATTTCAGATTTCGATAACTTTGACACCTTTGTTATCTTGTCGACACTGCTCATTCCTCTTGATATCGCATCGAGAACTATGAAATGATTGGGACTTTCGCGAATATTGATTTCACTTGACATATTAAATTTAAGCACATTAGTTTACTTAAATCATTCGTTTTTGACATCTTGAACTACTGCTTATCAAATTTCAATATTGTGTTCTTCAACTTGAATTATTGGTCTTTACAAAGTTTAAAATTGTTAACCTCCAAGAATTCAGAATATTGGCTAGCAGTGATAATTTTGGGGTTGAAGCAGGGATGGGGAATAAAGCCATTGAATGGATGAATACATATTCAGAGGAGAAAAAAATGGATTTCAATGCACGGCTAGAAGGATATCGGGTTTTCACAAAAAACTTTGGAAATTTCGAAATCATTTCATGGAGTGGTAATTGGTCTGATGCACGCAAGTTAATCATCAAATCTAGTACCAAGCTAAGCATGAAAGTTATTGAATCAGGTTACCATAAAAAAGATAATCTGTTGCTTTCTTTTTTTGGCCTTGGGAAGGAATTTGCCAAGGTCTACAAGAAAGGCAACTATATCGGGGCTGTAGTTTTGGGAACACGTTCAGGAAAATGGTATATAAAGTCTGAAAAACTTGGATGATTAAAAATATGCGCGTTGACTAAGATAACTATGTTGAGAAGTAGACAAAAATAAATATACGATATCTTGTAATAGAACGCTATCTCCTAAATAGAAAGTCGCAAAAACTTTCTCCTGCGACTCGGACGCATTCGTCATACAGTTCTTCCGGATAATCCCCATCTCCATTTTGGGGTGGAGGTCTATTTGGAAAATCATTCAAAGACGAATCTATCTTATCAGCACTGGGTCTTTCACCTAACACTAAATCTAATTCCCTCATAGCGTTATCTCTAAGAATCGTGAGGTGCACATTTTCTCCGACTTGTTTCTGACTCTCCAGATATGCTAGTATATCATCAATCTTAGTGACCTCTCTGTTATCAATCTTTAATATAATATCTCCCCCAGTATTAATTTCTCTGCCATTATAGGTCTTCGTAGTTGTTCCAGCTTCCAAATCCGCCTTTTCAGCAGGGCTACCTTCTGTGA
>JAICQW010000325.1 GCA_025937665.1 Nitrososphaeraceae archaeon
GCCACTCATAGACATTTACGGGACAGGCCTCAATACACGCACCGTCAGCAACACAAATATCGAAATCCACTGTAACTTCGGTTCCCCAGATACCAAGTTTCCCTGGCGGGTCAACAGGGCCCCAGACTTTAATTCCTTGAAATGTTCCCTTTACTTGACGCTTTGATTTGAATTCAGGATCGATTGGACCTTCTATCTTGGAATAGGTTGTTCCATTACCTGTTAGAGAAATAGTAGTTTGTCCATCAGGAGCCGACGCAACTGTCGTTGATTGGTGGGCTGATGGAGAACTGGTGGTTTGAGATGGAGAGGGGGTATTCGAAAGGGAGGGCTGAACACTCGGTGTTGATTTTTGGGACATCTGTGGCACAGGTGTTGCTATGTTTTGCCTCTTAACGGAACAAAGCTGACTATGAACATCCTTCATACTATCCAGCGTTACCTGATTACTATGAATTAATAGGGTGCCACAAGATTCGCATATGTATTCCATATTAGCAGACAGTATTCCATAAATAGGAGTCCTTTATCAATTTTGTGAACCTCCTTGATAATTGCGATTTGGGATGAACTGAAACACCTGAGGGCATCTCCTAGATTTTACAATTGTCCAAAATAAAAAAATACCCATTCATTTTTCAAAGCTATATTAATTGTCTGGATTGGGCCTAAGCTATTGGAAAGAAGTCATTGGAATACTTAGAAGCATAATTCCAGTTTACGATAAAGTCAACAAGAGCATTTCTCTAGGTCAGGATGATAAATATCGCGAATTGGGTATGATGGGTGAAATTCATCCAGGTGATTTAATTTTAGATGCAGGTTCAGGATTTGGTAATATGTCATCAAAAGCTTTGGATATTCTAAAGGGAAATGCGAGGATAATTTTACATGATCCAATACGCGAGATGCTAAATTATGCTCAAGATAAAAAGAGTCAAAGACTTAATCTCTCGTGTGGAGTGTTTGAGAATATGCCATTTAAGGAGTCGTCAATTGATGCTGTCTTGTGTGGATATTCTCTACGTGATTCCTTTTCATTAGTCGAAGCTATTTCCGAAGTACATCGGGTTCTCAAAAATGAAGGCAGATTCATAATTGTTGACATAGGCAAGCCGGACAACATTCTGTTTAGAACATTCGTAACCTTTTATCTGAAATACATCTTGGGAATAATTGCGTACTCCGTTTCTGGTAAGAGTGGTTTGAGATTTAAGACACTGTATGGAACTTTCTTACGATGGCCAAAGAATTCTGTCCTTAATGAACTCTTACTCAATAAATTTTCCAAAGTTAAATTTACAAGAAAAATGTTTGGCGGAGCGATTATTGTAGTGGCATACAAATAATCAAGTTTAGTGCTACAGAATTCAATGTTAGTTCATTGAGAAAAAGTAAATGTTAGCTATTCAAAAACCAGATTATTCTCTACCTTTCTATTTATAGAGACATTTCAATTTAAAATCATGTTGAATTATAGAAGTGCCGCTGATATTATCGCAATGATATTGTTTACTGCCATCAACGGTGAGAGGAAATCATCCATAATGTCCAA
>JAICQW010000329.1 GCA_025937665.1 Nitrososphaeraceae archaeon
ACTAATTTACTTGGATCAACCCAGGGAACCAAGGCTGAACTGGAAGAAGTAATTTATTGGACTAGCAAGGGTAAAATTAAACCCGTAATCCATACCATTCTTCCTTTCAATGACATGGTAAGGGGTCACACTATGATGGCAAAGGCTGAACAGATGGGGAAAATTTTAACTACTCCACAAAAACTCTAGTCTTCTCCGTGTCTGCTTCTAATGTGTAATATCTTTTTCGATACGCAAATTCTGTGAGGCAGGACATGTTTAGAAGCCTTATTTTTGTACCTAGCAACAGTGAGAGGTATCTTAACAAGGCTAAGATTCTGAATGCCGATATTGTATGTCTTGATCTAGAAGATTCTGTTCCGATAGTAGAAAAAGAGCAAGCAAGACAGCTCATTAAGGCCGCCCTAGCCACGAGGAGCACCTATCGGACAAAAAATATCTATGTTAGAGTAAATTCGTTTGACACTGGACTGACCTTTAATGATTTAAAAGCTGTTATCCAGAAAGGAATTGATGGTATAGTTCTGCCCAAAGTTAATGACGAAAACGAAATCTCCGTCGTTGATCGTATCTTGTCCACACTTGAGCAGGAAATTGGAATTCAAGAAAAAACTATCAAGATAGGAGCCTCAATCGAATCAGCTAAAGGTGTGGTCAATAGCTATTCTATTGCCAAAGCTAGTGATAGAGTAAATATGTTAATTTTTGGAGTTTTTGACTTCTTGAATGACATGCATTTAGACTATAAGGAAGGGAGTAATAATGAATTAGAGTACGCGTACGCCCGTTCAAAGATTCCAGTCGATGCTCGCGCCGCAGGGATAGAAGCTATTGATGGCATCTGGCAGAAAATAGACGACATAAGTGGGTTGAAAAAAGATGCATCTTTTGCCAGGAGATTAGGATATGCAGGTAAAAGCCTAATTCATCCTAGTCAAATAGAAATAGTGCACGAAGAGTTTATACCGAGCAGGAGCGAAATTGAATGGGCAACAAAGGTAGTCAAGGCACTTGATGAAGAGTCCAAAAGCGGAGGAACCAGGGGCGCATTGAGGCTCGAAGGTAAAATGATTGATGCGGTGCATTACAAGCAGGCAAAGGCAATTTTAGAGGATGTAGATGAAAACAGATAAGATTTTGTGATGGACTAATCATGTCAGTTAAAATATTTTCCCTAGCTAGCCTGTAGTGAAAATGCAAGTTAGTGTTGCATTGCCGGAGATGAAGGTATTATCATTTCTTAGGTTAAACCCAAGAAAGGCCAGCCTGACCTATAAAATAAGATCTTCACAGGTGCATATGTATGTCCGTTTTGTCTTCATTCTTACCAAACTAACGATGAAGGAAAAATCATCTATTATTAATGATTAGATGTTCAACATTTTATCAATATTAATAAGATTTGATATCTTATAAAACGGAATTAGCAATGATTTCAGCTAATGACTACATGTTGCCTGTCCCGAAGATAAAACTCACGCGCATAGATAGGACTACCTCTCCAGCTCACACGGGCAAACTTAAAAACG
>JAICQW010000245.1 GCA_025937665.1 Nitrososphaeraceae archaeon
ACCTTCAGCGCCTTTTCCGCGAATTCCCCAAGAAAGAACAAAGAGAGATTTTTTATTAATGAATTTCCATATTTCAAGCAAATCAATCTCATTAGCTCGAAGTCGTATCTGTTTGTTTACATGGGGCGGAACAGGAGGTGAAACAGGTTTGATGCTGCTTTGCAGCAAGTCTACAGATTCAACTCTGGAATCTTGTTTTTCCTGCCATCTGTGAAGTTTTTGTTGCCATTCTTCAATATACTGATTTCTTTCATTAGACATGAGTTTATTCATCACTCTTAAGCCTTCGAATGCAGTTTTGCAATAAAATACACCATGATTATAAATTGCATCTTCTTTCGCAATTCTATTGATAAAACTGCTATTAATAGCAGCTCCTCCACATAAGACAGGAATTCTCATATTGTTTTTTCTTGCATGTTGTACAAAATATTGCATCTGCTTTGAAGTTGAAACAAGGAGGGCTGAAAGTCCTACTACATCAGCATTAACTTCCTGGATTTTTTCAATGATCCTTTGCAATGGTACTTGCTTTCCCAAGTCATATACTGTATAACCATTATTTATAAAAATAGTCTTAACTAGATTTTTACCTATATCATGAACATCGCCATACACGGTGCATAACACTAGTTTGCCTTTGCTTACTCCCTCTTGTCTAATAAGGTACTTTTCTAACTCCGCAACTGCAGCTTTCATACATTCCGCTGATTTTAAGACAAAAGGCAAAATTAGCTCACCTGCCCCAAACTTGTCTCCAACCTCTTTCATGGCCGGCAGTAAAACGTCATTTAAAGTCTGCACAGCGGCTTGATGATATTCTTCCTTTGATGCTCCGAGCCTTAAGTTGTCAACGTTTTCTATATTGTTTGCTACATCATCATTTGGCGAAACCCTATCTACTATTGCTTCAGTAACATCATTTTCTATTCCATCCTTGAGTCTATTAAGAATTCTGAAATAGCATCTTTTGCTGGCATCCCACCTCTCATCGAATTGTACTCTTTTAGTGGCTGACCCTGTGTTATTCAATTTTAAACCCTCAAAATAAGAAATAAGATCTGGCAGAGCGTTAGGATGATTATTGAATATAAGATCCTCTGCAAGTTTTAGCTGCACCTTATCTATTTCTGTGTAAGGAACAATGTCTTTTGCATTTATAATTACACTATCTAGGCCTGCATTTATAGCATGATATAAAAACACAGAATTGACTATTCTTCTTGCTTGTACGGGAAGACCAAAACTAACATTGCTCAGACCTAATGATGTGTAGCAACCTGGAATATTTTCCTTTACTTTTCTTATTCCTTCAAGCGTATCTTTCGCCGACTGTAAGAATTCTTGTTCACCCGTTGCCAAAGTAAATGTAAGGACATCAAAAATAAATTGCCATGATTGAAGTCCGTACCTTTTTCCAGTCTCAAAAAGAAGCTGTGCTGTTTCCAGCTTTTCCTCCGGCGTCTTTGCCATTCCTTTGGGTCCTATACACATCGCAATAGCAGGAACACCATATTTTACCATTAAAGGTGCGAGTGAGTGGAATCTAGTTCCATCACCTTCAAGATTAATGGAATTGATTATTGGCCTACCAGGAGTTTGTTTTAGAGCCATTTCAATTACTTTGGGATCAGTTGAATCAATGACAAGAGGCGCTTCTATCTCAAGACTTAGTCGCTTGACGAGTGTTCTCATAAATTCAAGCTCATCTGATCGTTCGGTGGTTGCTACACAGACGTCAAGACAATGAGCACCATCTTCTACCTGTGCTCTGGCTAAATTAACTAAACCATCGAAATCATTCATCAATACCATCTCCTTGGCTTTTTTGGAACCTTGAGTATTAAGGCGTTCACCAATTATGAGAGGCGGAGGTTCTTGTTTGATGTCGACTGCCTTCAATGCAGAACTAACTCTTGGTGTCTTCCCCATTTTTCTGCTACAATTGCTTTGATTCAAAACCTAACTAAAATCTTATCCTTATCTAAATCATCTTTTTAGGTGATTTTCATCTAACATTCTACGTAACTCAGCAATATGTTCAGGATTAGTTCCACAGCATCCGCCAATAATGCGAATATTTTTATAGTTATTAATGAAATCCATAAGTTTCTCTCTTATTTCAAATGGAGTCATTTTATATACAGCCTTACCTCCTTCATTTTGAGGCATTCCTGCATTCGGCATAACTAATATCGGCAAATCGTCTTGCTCACTTAACCATCTAACACTTGGCGTCATTTCCACGGGACCCGTAGAGCAATTTAAACCAAAAACATCGATGCCCATATCACTAACTGTAGTGTAAGCTGCTTGAACATTTGTTCCAAGCAACATCTTGCCATATTGATCTAGTGTAACATTTGATATCAATGGAACTTTTTTTCCTAAATTATGCATAGCATCATGACATCCGATGATGGCAAGTTTTACCTCTAGAATATCTTGGCTGGTTTCAATCAGTAGTGCATCTACCTTTCCAAGAATCAGACCTTGTGCCTGCAGCTCAAATGCTTCTTTGATGGTATCTAGAGATATATGTCCAAGGTCAGGATCATTTGAGCTTGGTAGATAGCCAGTCGGCCCTATAGAACCTATAACATAGCGTGGTTTATCAT
>JAICQW010000273.1 GCA_025937665.1 Nitrososphaeraceae archaeon
CACTATTCAAAGGAGAAAGAAACGTTTGGAGGAAGAATTTCTGACATCCTCTTACACTTTGAATGTAGAAAGATTTGGGTGGCGACGCGTAGATTTGTTAATTTATACACGAAATGGAAAGACAGATCCTGTAGCAAACAAACTACTTGAAAATGAAGAAGTGGTATATGTGGGCAAAAGCATTGGTGAACATACAATTGACTTGCGAGTAGAAATAATAGTTAGGGATAATGCAGAATTGCTTGATATACTTGAAAAAGTAAAGGCTATGGATGGTGTTAATGATGTAGTTTGGAGTGAAATTGTGCAAGTAGTTGGAATGAAAAGGTCTATACCAAGTCGTATTATCGATATGCTTTAACAAAATTGATTTGTGATATTACCATACTTGCAGTTGTTCACAATTATTGCAGATGCTAACGATGATTTAGGGAATCAAGTAAGGAGATAAAATAAATAACCAGAAATATACGCATTTTGGTAATCTTAAGCAACTTTTCTATTATTATGAGTTATTCGGCCTAAACAGGAACAAAGTCTGGCCACAAGTCTTTTATTTTGATATGTGAGTATACAGACGTCTAACATGGGATTGAGCGTCTTTACTTCCTCTTCTCATCAAGAACATGAACAGAAAACAGTTGGGAAGAATGCAAGTAAAACTGACACTGGTTCTATCTTGGTGTTAGATGATGATTTTGATATTAATAATATGCTTAAGATGGCTCTGCAGAAGCATGGATACAATGTCTTTGGATTCATGGACCCATTGCTAGCATTGGAACATTTTAGGATAAATCATTCAACCTATTCTCTTGTAATATCTGATTTAAGAATGCCAGTAATGAATGGATTTGAATTCATAAAACAGGTTAAAAAAATGAATCCAAAAATTAAGGTTTTGCTTATGACAGCATTTGAAATTAATGAAATGGAATTCACTAAAATTCTTCCAAAACCGAAGGTAGATGGGTTTATCCAAAAGCCAATATCAATAAGAAAATTGAATGGTATTATCGATAAATATGTGAATCCGGAATAATTTCTTGATATAAATCATAAAATTGTTCATTTATACAATTGATGAATGTGTTGAATGAATTACCACTTGTTACTTGATATTAACATTCATGTTACTGCCTGTTTATAACTCATAGAGTGTAGTGGAGGACGTGAGTGACTAGTGATAAAGCGCTGAATATTGATGGAGAAAATATCTTTCGTGGGCACGCTGCAGAAATCTCAGAGGAATTAAGAAATTCATCATTGGGAACACACGCCCTTGTATTATATCCAGATCTATTGACATTGAGAGAACTTTACTCGTTTTATGCTAGATCTGCCCTAGGCGATAGTGAAATTTTTCTGTTTCTTCCTTATCTTGAGACTGTGGCTAACGTGAAACGTGTACTATCAGAAGATAGCGCAAATATAGATGTAAGAAAATACGAAAAAGAACAGTCACTTTTGATAATGGATTCTCTAAAAGGATACTTTGGCTTACAAGAAGGTTTGATCCCATTTCTGTTGCAGACCGCAGATTTTGCGAAAAAATCAGGAAAAAGCCTTTCTGTATTATCTGATATGGGATCGTTTTTCTATTATAGTAAGAAGGACGATCTCTTACAATACGAAATGTCATTGCCTTCTAGATATGAAAGAATGAATTTGAAAGGATTTTGCGCGTATAATCTGCGAGACTTTGATGTAAGATTCTCAGATAAGGAGAGACAGGATCTGATTAAGCATCATGGTAAGACTCTGATGCTACTATCTTCTTCAAATGGTAACTAATAACTAATTTCAGTAACCATATTCTAATAGCCGAGAACTTAACAATACGGTACAGTCTTTTATCGTGACTATTTTAATTCTTATGCTGCACGAATATCAACGAAACTTTCATGTGCAAACCAAAATAGACATATTTATACCAACCGGTAATGTTTTCAAAAGCTTTAATTAACGAAAGGATGGGTTCATCAGCACTTTAATTGGCTCAACCTAATCATCGCAGTGATGCAGATGATATGTCAACAGCTTCTTTTTCACCCGAACATCCGCATGAACATCATCTAGTGCGGACGTTGGGCCTTGCAGACGTGGTTATGATTGGTATTGCTGGTATGATTGGTGGGGCTATTTTTGTTCTTGTAGGTCCAGCGATTGGTTTAGCAGGAAGCGCCGTTATTATTGCTTTTATCATTAATGGAATAATCACACTATTTACAGCTATGGCATATGCAGAACTAGGCTCTG
>JAICQW010000040.1 GCA_025937665.1 Nitrososphaeraceae archaeon
AATTTCTTTTATCAATGTCCTAAGCTCTTAAATCTACATGATTGAGTAGAATACTTGTTCATTCGTTGTTCATTTTCGAAATTATTGAATACATTTTTCGATATGAAGATCCAATTTCCTTCTTGTTAGAATAATCTTTCTTAATATGATTTATTTTTGTTTCAAGCATATTTTTGTTTTTGGTTATTGTATCTAATATTCTTGCTGATTCTTCATTGTATTTTTTTAGATATTTTACTAATTTTTTGTTATCTGCGAGAAGTGACGCTATAAGTGAGGAACTATCCGTTAGTATACTTTCAAAGAGAAGTGTTTGTAAATAAAAAGTAGTTCCAGAAACTCTCTTTAGTAACGGAATGTTTTCCTTACTCAAAGTGCTAGCCAGTAATAAGTTAGTGTAGTAAATCATTCCTAATATCATCGCCATAATTGAATCATGAGATTGCGGGTCTTTAATTACAATTGTTCTTGCTTCACTAAATAATGATTTTATCAAATTCTGTTCTCTTTTTGTGTCCCTAATTGGTATAATCAATATTTTTGCATCGCTCAGGTTCTTTGCACCAGGACCGAACATTGGATGAATCGAGAGTGGAGTTAAATGTTCAGGAATTTTTAACAAAGATTTAAAGATATCCGATTTGAGTGATGATATTTCTAACAGGCATGCACCATTTTTCATTATTGAGATACATTTGTTAATTACAGGTATCGTTAATCTGATAGGCACGCACACAATTACGATATCAGCTTTGCCAACACATGTTTGAAATGATTTACAAACAGTCACATTTTTAGGGTTATTGATTGAATCTATTCTGATCTTTCTCCTATCATACAAAAATACCTTATAATTATGTTTTTTTGAAAAATAATTACAGAACCATAATCCCATTTTTCCAACACCTAGAATTGCAACTGTTCTGACCATTGTATCACACATTCGTTACTTTTCTAAGTATTTTTAATCCATCTTTTAGCAATTTAATTGGTTGACATGCCGAAATTCTAATAAAATCAACATATGACTCTCCAAAGCCATTACCCGGGGCTACTGCGACTCCATCATTTAAGAGATCGTTTAGTATCTTATTAGCGCTGATGTTATTTTTGAATCTAATGAAATAGTACATGCCCCCATCTGGATTGACAAAATCGCAAGGAACACTATCTAATTCACTTCGTATAAAATCAAGACGTTTCTTCATTAATTTCGCATTGTTAGTAACATCACTCTTCAGAGCTGCAGTGGCGGCATATTGCATTGGTTCGGCCACACTGGTTATTGCCATAGCTTGAATTTTTGAAATTTTATCCAAGATATCTTTTGAGGATATTGCATATCCAACTCTAAATCCAGTCATTGCATGGCTTTTTGAGAATGAGGAAATCATGATACTCTTGTCATATTCAAATTCTAGAATGCTCTTGTATGGAACATAGGAATACATGGAGTACACCTCATCACTTAAAACAAACAAGTCATTTTTATTGGCAATCTCCAACATAGCATCAATTTGTTCTTGCTGAATTATTTTTCCTGTAGGGTTATTAGGCGAGTTTAGAACTAACATCTTAGTATTTGGTGTTATCATTTTTTCTACCTCTTTCAAATCCAGATCCCATTCTTTTTCTACTGTTGTCTTGATAGCCTTGACTTTTACTCCGATAAAATTTGCACAATCTCTGTAAGCCGGCCACGCAGGTTCAAAAATGACAATTTCATCACCGATTGACAGTGTTGAAACCATGGCACTAAATACTGCAAATCTTGCCCCTGGGGTAACTATCACATTTTCCTCCCTTACAGATCTTTCTCGAGCAATTGACTTTCTCAGTACCGGAATTCCAGCCGTTTGCGTATAGTGAACGTGCCTTTTATCGAATGTTTTCAATAGTTCGCGTTTGACACTAACAGGAGGCATGTAGTCGGGTTCACCTACCTCCAAATGAATTATCTTTTTACCTTCAGATTCGAGTTGTTTTGCTTTTAAAAACATTGCCATGTGATCTAGCTTTGTTTCTTTCTCGGAGGTCTTTTCCTTTTGTATTTTTATTGATTCTAAAAATAGTAAATTCAATAATCTGCCTATGAATTCATTATTCAATCCTATTTGTGTTCCCATTTCATGAACATATCTCGCCATGTCTTGTTCGACGGAAATATCCTCGATGTTCATCATGAGATTTTTCTTAATGTTTCCGATTTGACTTGCTATCTTCATTCTTTTCTGAACGAGTTTTATAATATCAGCAGTTACAAGTCGCATGTCTGTACGGAGTCTTTCTAATTTTTGTTCTTTTTCTTCGCTCATTTTTTCCCTTCACTCAGAACAGGTGGTATTAGATTCCATCGAACCGCATGATCTGCCAAAACCAATGAAACCAATGATTCAACTACCGGTATAGCTCGAGGAACAACGCATGGATCATGCCTCCCAGGAACAACGATATCGCACTCAGAATTGGAAGCCAAGTCTATTGTTTTTTGCTTCTTCGCTATGGAAGATGCTGGTTTGAAGCCGATTCTTATTACTATTGGCATTCCGTTAGTCAGGCCACCTAAAATACCACCAGAATTGTTTGTCTTAGTTGCAATTTTATGATCCTCAGATATTACATACTCGTCATTATTTTCCGAACCTTTTAGTTTTGTTCCTGAAAAACCAGAACCAAATTCTATTGCCTTTACAGAGGGAATGCTAAATAACGCTTTACTTAGATCAGATTCCAATGAAGAGAATATCGGTGCTCCTAGTCCCACTGGCAATCCCACAGATATAGACTCTACAATACCGCCAAGTGAATCGCCATCTTTCTTTGCATCTACTATGGCAGATTTCATTTTTTCAGCAATTTCAGGATCAGGACAGCGGACATCATTTGCATATCTATTTTGTTTTGATTCTTGAAACGATGAAGATTTGTAACTAATTTTACCTATTTGAATAGTGTATGCAATTGTCTCTATCCCCAACGTATATTTCAAAAGCTTTTGTGCTACAGCACCGCCCATAACCATTGTTGCCGTTAATCTGCCAGAAAACCTCCCACTTCCTCTATAGTCGGCATAACCTCCGTATTTTATGAAAGATGGATAATCAGCATGCCCTGGTCTTGGACTGTTCTTTAACACATCATAGGGTCTAGAATCTGAATCTTTGTTCCATATTATTGCACATATAGGAGCTGAAGTTGTAAAACCATTAAAAACTCCTGACAATATTTCTACTCTGTCTTCTTCCTTTCTCTGAGTTGTGATTATCGATTGTCCTGGTTTTCGCTTGTCTAATTCGATCTGTAGATCTGGTTCAGATAGGGGAAGTCCAGCAGGGCATCCGTCCAATACCATTCCAATGCATCTTCCGTGGCTTTCACCGAAACTGGTTAATGTTAGGTGCTCGCCCAAGATATTGCCAGTCATTTTATGGATATTGATACCCTTGTATGTCATATATATTGCCTTTATGTTGGATTCATAATACCAAGACTAACTGAATTTTGCACCAATCTTTTTCATGTCTTGGATAAAAGAAGGGTAAGAAACATCAACTGATTCTACACCATCTACAATAGATTTTTCAGTCATCATTGACGCTATTACAAAGCTCATAAAAAGTCTATGATCCCCGTGTGAATTAATATGCGCGTTTTTTAATTTTTTTGGTGAAACAATGGTAATTTCGTCGGGAAGTATCTTTGTTTTAACTCCAAATTTCCTAAATTCAGACGCAATTATTTTTAATCTATCCGTTTCTTTGTATCGCGTGTGAGAAACTCCATATATCCTAACGGGATTAATTGATTTTAATGATAGGATAGCCACAACAGGAAGCAAATCTGGTGTGTCGGACAGATCAAATTCGCCCCCATCCAGATCTCCAGTTCCCATAGTTTTCACAGTCCCATTCTTCTTGTTTATACTAATTACAGCACCAATTTTCTTCAGGATATCAAGAATCTTTGAATCACCTTGTGGTAACGAAAAGTCCAAATTAGTAACGGTGATCTCGCCACCAGCAAGTGTACCTGCAGATAGCAACAGTGCCGCTGTAGAAAAATCTCCTGGTATGGCAAAAGTAGTTGGAGTGTATCTATTGTAAAAGATTTTATAATTTCTATAGTCACTTGAGTTTCTTACTCTGGCACCAAATTTGGTCATAACATTAAGAGTGGATTCGATGTATGACCTTGAAACTTGTTTTCCAGTAACGTTTAAAGATATTCCTGATTCTATACAAGCTCCTGCGATTAGAATACCTGAAATAAATTGGCTTGAAATAGAACCATCGATAGAAATATGGTTACCCCTAATGCCGCCTCCCTGTACGATAATTGGAGCTTTATCGTTATCTGTAGCTGAGTAGCTATGAACTCCAAGTTGCTTCAAAGCTGATAATAATGGTCCCATCGGCCTTTTCCTTATGCTATCATCACCCGTAATTACTACATGACCGTTTTTTAGTAATGAGGAGATTGCAGTAACAAAACGCATAGTTGTTCCAGAGTTCTCTACATTAATAACATCATCCGGTATTTTTAAAGTAGGATTTCCAGAAACAAATAACCCCTGATCAGTTCTTTTTATTTTTACACCAAATGCTCTGCATGCATCGATTGTTGCATTTGTATCCCGTGACAAGAGGGGATTAATTATTTGTGAATCTCCATTCGCCAAGGAAGAAATGAAAATCGCACGGTGTGTATAGCTCTTACTGGGCGGACATATTACGTTACCCTTTAACACCGACTTTGATACATTTATCTTACCCAATTTCTCTCACAGCAGATGCCTTTTGATTATTTGTTTTCGAAACAATCACCCTTCCATCTAAATTGGACAGTACCGACTTTATTTTTTGTATCTCACTTTCACCCGCTACAGCAGCTATTGCTGGACCGTTACCAGATATACTAGCTGCCAGAGCTCCATTTTCTATACACATCCTAGTGATGGTGTAACTGTTTGAGAGTAATGAGGAAGTCAAAACTCCGTTTAATGTCATTGCTTTCCAATATTGTCCCGAATGGGCCAGTTGAAAGGCTTCAAGATAAATCTCTGATAGCAATTTTAGTTTAGAAGTATCTCCCCTTTTTTTATTATTTGGCAAAAATATTACAGCACTTATATCCGTAGGTGTAGACTCTCTTTTCATTATTTTTCTCTTATAGTTGTCAGTGGTAACAAATCCTCCATAATAACATGCAGTCGAATCATCAAATGCACCGGTAATAGTCGTCTTAGCGTATAACGATGCATCTATCGCACTATTTAATATAAATTCATCATTAATAACTTCATTCACTAGTGAATTACACGCGAGGGCTACTGCATTTGATACTGCACTAGAACTTTTCAAACCCATACCTGATGGTATCTCGGAGTTGATATTAATCAATAATTGATTGTTGTTGAGGTATTTTGATGTTATCATGTCATGAATTATTTTTTTTATCATTGGACTTCCTCGGCCCTTTTGAAAGATTATTCCTGAACCCTTCCTTGACACAATTTCCACTTTCACCTCTAGAGAAATACCTACGGCAGAACCAAATCCTGTGGCAACAGCGTTCACTATGGAAATGGCGCCATGAACTACTGATGTTACCTTTATAGTCATATAGGTTCACCAAACATTCCGAATAAAACCTTCCTCATAGACTCTATTGGGGGATCCAACCTGAACCATATCTTAAATGAAGCAATCGCCTGTTCTAGTAACATTTCATATCCATAGACTATCTGAGCACCGACTGTTTTAGCATTTTCTAATAATTTAGTTTCTATAGGCTTGTACACGATATCATACACAATTGATTCCTTACTTATACTGGATGACTTTATCAAACTTTCTTCATTTTTCATGCCAAGTGGAGTGGTGTTTACGATGAGATTGGATCTAAATGCAATTTTCTGAATATCATCATGGGAAATGATGTTTGCCCTTAATCCTAATTTGTTGATGATATTTGCCAAGTTTGTAGATCGATCAGTATTCCTATTGACAATATTGATCTTGGAAATTCCTTTTTCTTGAGAGAGTGCAACTACCACTGCTCTAGCTGCCCCACCAGCTCCCAGAATAAGAACTTCATAGCCATTAAGATCGATCTTTCGTTGACGTAAAGGTTCAATGAAGCCGGCAACATCGGTATTATAAGCATAAAACTTTCCATCTTCGTTGTTTACTGTATTTGCAGCTCCGACCATCTCAACTATCTTGTCGGATTTATCAACATAATTTAGAACTGCAACCTTGTGGGGCATAGTTACATTAAATCCCCCAATGTTTATAGCCCGCAAAGAATCCATTGAATTTTTCAATTGACCTTCTTGAACCCTGAATGCGATATAGCTGCAATTTAACCCTAGAGTAGTAAACGCAGCGTTGTGAATTGCGGGCGATAATGAGTGGTCGATAGGATCCCCAATAATGCAAAAAGTCTTAAACTCAGTACTCATTTACTTTTCAGATTATTTACAATTCTATCGTATATTTTTTTCATTAATACAATGTCAAGTTGGCCCGGTGCCAATGGCTTATCAAGTGAAGCGTAGGTAAACGGTGAATCTCCATATAGATTACATAATAATCTCGACAATATTCCATGTTCTCCCATGGCAAATGCAATCAATTTTGTGCTACCATTGTTATCGTAAAGTGAAAGCAATTTGAAATTATCTTCAAAAGATCTTGCTGTGGTAACCATTTTAACATAGTTGCTGTACTTTCTCATATCTTCTAATTTTTTTAAGAGTGTAGAAATACCTGATGTTTTTCTAAAATCATGGAATGATACCAGTATTGGGATTCCATTTTCCGATAGAAATTTCATAAACCTTTTATCATTTTTTAAAGTAGAGATCTCTATATCAAGAAACATTGGTCTAGTCATAGCCATTTTCTCTAATAGTGAAATACGTTCTCTTTCACTTCCATCAAATGATCCACCTTCTTCTTTCGATCTTAAGGTAAAGATTGCTGTATTTTTTATCTTACGAGTTACGTCTAGGGCATGATCTATTTCCTTGTATATGGTATGATCAAACCTGATTTCCACAAAATCTGCCCTTTTCTGAATGGCCCTAGAAATCAATGCTGGCAGCTTGTCAACCGAATCTGTCGCCAGAGAGACACAAACTTTGAATTTATTTGAAAACAATACAATCAGTTTTTTAAAAATTTAACATATTTGCACTATCCAGTTCTGCACCAATACCATATCCTAATAGGGCTATTCCAGTTCCTAAACCTGACATTTCTATTCCTCCTTTTACCCAATTTTTCTTTGCCAGCTTTGCTTTCTTAGCACCAATTATGAACGAAGAAGTGATACTAATCGCAATAGCTATCCATAATGAGAATTGAAGTGGTACAAAGCCGGTCTTAGAGAGCAGGTATGGCAATATGGGCAAAATTCCACCAATAAGAAATGATGCAAACATTATAAGAGCGCCTTTGATAGGATTACCCACAATATCCAAATTCAATCCCAATTCTTCGGTTAACATTGTCTTAAGCCACACTTTCTTATTGGATGTGATCTTATCTGAGACACGCTTTATCAGATCCTCATCAAATTCTTTGGAACGATAAATTTCTTCAATTTCTAACCGTTCTTCTTCAGGATATGTTTCTATTTCATATTCTTCTCTTTTTATCTCAGATTCTAGAATTTCTCTTTGTGACTTTACGGCTAAATAGTTTTGAACTGCCATCGCTTTTGCACCTGTAAACATTCCTACAAGTGCGGCTAATATTATAAAATCAGGAGAGCTGTTCGCTCCTCCGACCCCTGCCACTATTCCCAATGATGTATTTATTCCATCACCAAACCCAAATACAAAATCTCGAATATGATTGGATTCTTTGATGTGCGGTTCAACATGTCCGGAGATGGTCAATACAGGTATTTCACAGACGGGTAATTTAACAATAACAGAGAAAAAGTCTTCACAGCTATAAAAGATTCAATAAAATTAGAATGGAGCATGTTTTCGATGAAGGTTAGAAGTGTATCCCGCGGGCAGGATTTACTCCAGAAGACCATGAAATCAAATCTGTTTGAGCCTGCGACTCTTCGGTCGCTGCAAATGTTAGCCTGATAGGCTGTTTCACGAGGTTAGCAATTTCTGCCGACTACTACAGCCGAAAGCTCTACCAGGCTGAGCTACCGCGGGACATTTTTGGTAATGAATTCTGGTTATATAAAATGATTGAAATTTGGGCCACTGACCTCGCACTGATGAACGTAAGGATAATTTTCAGCGTATACTGCAAATTTATCTCATTACAGATTCAAAATAATTAATTATACGAAAAAACATAATATCGATAATGAAGGATTACGATCATCAGATAGTGTGGTTAGACTACTTTAACAAGAACTTGTCAAGAAAGAAAGGACGTAAAGTAAGTAAAAATATTTCGGTTTATGATCCTACAATGCAAGAGCTAATTGGTGCATCAGAAACTTTAGAATTAGATTTTTCGGAAGAAGACACTAATAATCAAGCGAGATATCCAAGAAGGGCCTTTGTGAAGTCAGGGTATATCATGATCTCAAAAAAGGAGAAAAAAACAATCGTTGTTAATCAAATTGCAAAAAAGATGTTTGAGGCAAGACAACAAAAGCATTAACAAGGTTCTATGGGTCATTGCGTCCCTAAACGCTAGTCTAATTCAAATAACGATAGATTTTATTTATCTTGAAACTAACTTTTATTGACAGATTAAAATGATAATGAGTGCGTGAAAGGTGTTAATACATTATGGAAATGATAGGTGAAATTATCCACATGGCCAAGAGTGGAAGACTTATCGTCAAAGTTGAAGAGAATACTAATCACAACTTGATTGGCCAGGTCCTAATTGATAATAATGGGTCAAGGATTGGTAAGATTATTGAATTAATTGGTTCAGTCAAATCGCCATATGCGTCGGTGATGCCAACATTAAATACAAAGTATACTGTGGGTGGAAAAGTGTACCGAGCACCTAATCTCAATCATCAATTCAGCTCGTCAAGAAAAAGAAACAGAACTAAAGGGAGAAAAATGGCATGACGTCTGTAGAATACTGTTCACAATGCCCAGAATGCCAGTCCAAGATAATTCTTGACTATGGTAAGGGTGAATATGTGTGTCATAAGTGTGGATGTGTAGTTATGGAACAGGTCGACTACTACGGACCTGAAAGCAACTCAACTGATTTTGAAGAAAGAAATAAGAATACAAGGGCAAGTGGCGCGACAAGCTTGTCACTCCATGATTTCGGATTGAGAACTGAAATAGGAAACAGTTCAAGAGATTATAGTGGCCGAACTATCGATTATCAAAATGTTGAACTCATGAATAGATCCCGCAAATGGCATAGCAGACTAAGAGTTAATTCTTCAAAAGAAAGAAGACTATCGAATGTTCTTTCAAAAATTAATGAAGTATGTTCTGTACTCTGTCTCCGAAAAACCATAACTGAGACTGCCTCAATGATTTATCGGAATTTTGAGAATAATAGTAAGGCTAAGGGAAAGTCTATTACATGTATTGCTTCTGCCACTATTTATTTGGCTTGTAAAAGATGTGGCGTCGTTAGATCGATAGAAGAAATAGTCCAAGCCGCAGGTATATCAGAATTCGACAAATCAAGTGTAAAACTAGCATCCAGATATTATAGATCGATGGTAATGGAAATGAACAAAATAGATGAGTTCAAAAATAAAACAGATATCTCCTTTATCATTGACGATTCAGAACCGCAGATTTCATGTGCTGATCCTAAATCAATCAACAATGCGTCTTCTTATTCTCAGAGCTCCGCTGCTCCATCAATATTTGCAATCGATAATTATATTTCCAAACTTGCTAATATAGCAAAAATAGATACAAAAATTGAAAGATTGGCTCTTGAAATTGCTCAGAAAACAAACAATAATTTCTTTTCAGACGGTAAAGCACCCAATGGGCTAGCTGCTGCTTATATCTATCTTGCATCAGTACTTCTAGGAGTAAATCTTCTTCAGATAGATGTTTCCAATTTTGCTGGCGTTACTGAAGTAACAATTAGAAACAGATGTAAAGATATATTGAATAATTTCAAACTTGTTGTAACTGCAAAACCAGCAAACTAGTAACGTAAACTCACTGAATAGAACTACTGCAGATTACAATTTTATATTCCTTTGTTTTCTATACATTTGAATAAGTTCAGATTCATCCGTTATATCCTGTGGATTTTTGTCACGGCGTATTTTCTTGGTAAATTTTGGAAATCGCAATGACAATCCAAAACCTTTTCTGATAGAATCCATTCCCGCATCATACTCAGGACTCAGTGTTATCTCAGATGCAATAATTTCAATTACTATTGTGGGTGTAAACCAAGTATCCATTTCTAGTTTCGAGTAAACTCGGGTATGTTTCTTTGGAATCTTGTATTTTCCTAATTCTTCAAACAGTTCTTCTAAGACTTCATCTGTAAATCCACTTCCTACTTTACACACGCTTTTGAAAACATTTTCATTCTTGTCAAAGATGGCAAGTAACAGGGCACCGTATTTGCCTACTCGTCTTCCTCTCCCATGAGATCCACCGATAACTACTAGATCCAAACTATCCACTAATTCACTCCTGTATTCTCTTTTTATTTTTGTCCAAGCAAAACCTCTAGCTCCTGCCCGATATGGACTATCAGTTTGCTTAACGACTAACCCTTCACAACCAAATTCAATTGATTTCGCCATGAATTTTTCAAGTTCCTCTACACTAGTTACGATCTTTTGATGTATTAACGTCAATTTGCGAGCATCCAAATTAGTAATAATGTCTTTCAATAACTCCCTCCGTTTCGAATATGGTAGTTTTGTTTTATCTCTGCCCGATGCCCAGAGGATATCAAAAACATTTACAGAGACAGGGTAGTTCTCCACATTTCGGGCTATATCATATTTCCTGCGTCTGTGCATTAGTTCTTGAAATGGGAGGAATTCTTCTGTATACTTGTTTATAGCAACGACTTCGGCCTCAATAATAAAATTTGTTAGCTTAATGGTTTTTGAGACTTCAGATACATCCGGATAGTAATGTGTTATGTTTTCCAGACTTCTTGAAAATATTTCTACCCTCTTGCCTTTCCTGTGAATTTGCACTCTCTCACCATCAAGTTTGAATTCTGCTGCACCATTACCTGACACTTTATCAAGTGCTTCCTTACTATTTTGGACTCTTTCGGCCAACATTGGTCTTATGGGAATAAATAATTCAATCTTAATTTCAGAAACAGCTTTTAATCCATCAGTTGCCAATATCCTAGAAACTCTTCCTAAATCGCTAGAGACGTTGTAGGCACCTTCTAAAGGTTTTCTATTTTTTTTATCGGAAGTATATGCTAGGGCAAGGGCGTCCATTATTGTGCTATCAGCAATTCCTAGTCTAAGTGTCCCCAATGCAAATCTGATAATGTATTTACACTCTTGAGGAGATGAATCATTGAAAAGACTCCCTAACAACCTTAATTTTATTTCCTGTGATCCCTTTCCAATAGTTTTCGCTATCTTGTCAAAAATCAAGTAAATCCTTTCTATAGTAACCTTTTCAGTAAAAAGTGTGGTCTGAACCTTATTCTTCAAAATTGATTCGGCCACACTTCCCAGATCGCCTATCTCACGATACTTATGATAAACCTTATCTGTTGAAATATTTGATATTTGGGAGACAATTCGTATTATGGTTTTTTCGGCAATTCCCATTTCAATACCTTCGTAATCAGGTCTAATTTTTCCCTGAATGAGATAGATTATTTTGTCAATGAGATCCGGCGAGGTATTTTTGAAAAGAGTGACCAGATGATTTGTGAGTTCCAACCTGCTTGTGGTTTGTTCCATTTGCTCCATGATATTCACAATGATGGAAAAATCCAACGTTATTTGTTACAGGGGGG
>JAICQW010000024.1 GCA_025937665.1 Nitrososphaeraceae archaeon
ACCATTTCCAGACGATATTTAAATCGTAAAAATTTGAGACATATGTTGGTATACATTTCCTCAAGGATCAGTCTTTATTCTTATCAGTAACATCAGCTGTTGTCACTTTTTTATGTTGTTTACCTTTCCTGGTATCATCAATTTTATCATAATTGGCTTCGTATCCGGCACAACAACCATGAGGAGCGATCACGTTAGATTCGTTACCCATTACATCGGGTCCTTCATTTTTAACGAGCATGCATTTTCCTCCATCTGCGTTTATCCAGTAGATGCAGTTATAACAAAAGTAACTCTGTCGTAAATTTGAATTTGCGAATTTGTCGTATTCAACATATGAGGCCTTCAGTTTACTAAATTTTTCAAATTTGCTCAAGTTATCAACGGCTCCAACCGCTTCTTTTATTTTTCTACCTAGGTCTACCATCTATTTCACCTAATGAGTTTTGTTCTCGTCTGGTGTCCATAACGTGCAAATACCATGTGGGGCAATGGTTCCGCTTTCTTTACCATTTACATCAGGGCCTTGCTGTCTAACAATTGCACAATCGTCATCCTCTATAAAATACAAACAATCATAACAAAAGTAACCAGTGTTTAGGTCAGACTTTTCAAAATTCTCAAGTTCCAAGTACCCAGAAGTTGCCTTGGATAATTTCGGGTAGTTCTTATTCTTGGGAATATTCTTTGATGACATACAATGAATAATGCAACATTTTATTTTAAGATGCAAAACATCAGATATTATCAACAACCTTGCAAGTTAATATTGTAAATAATTTCAAAATTATGCGATCAAAAAATACAGAAGATGATAAAGTGGAAAATCGGAGATGACGGTTAATATTATTAAGTTTAGTGTGCATCTGTGAAATAGTATGGCAGACCAAGAAATGATACAAGAAAAAATAGGCGAAGCGTTGGGATTGGAGAAAGCAGCACAGAAGGCTGTTGCAGAGTTGGATTCAAGAGGTCTTTTGAAGCCCGAACATGTTAAGAAGTTATCCGGTATGAAGGATGAAGCTAGGAAACAAGAAGAAGAAATGCGAAGGTTAGTGGAAGATCTCGTTGAAAGTGAGGGCTTTGACCAACAGACAATCGAAGATAAGGCGGAAGAAACGGCGGAAAAGGCCTCAAAAATAATGGAAACCTATCTAGGAGACCAACCTGATACGCAAGAGGCTCTCGAGTTTCTTTGTTTAGCCGAAGGCGGTGAAGTTACGCATTATGAAGTTCTGGCTAGTGTCGCAAAAGATGTGAAGAATAAAAAATTTGGAACAAAAGTTAGAGCCATTCTAAAGGAAGAAAACAGACATTTAGCATTGTGTACGAAACTTGCGAAAACTAACGCCGCTTCTAAATAACCTTGCGTTGCAGTGAATCCAGAATTAATAATCAGGTTTGATACCTTCTTATCCTTTGTTGCAGTATGTTATTCCAATGAGTGAAACAGAAGACGATAGCAGCGGACTTGAAGAGGCACAGAAAAATCAGAAAAAAGCCGGAGCGGCTGAAAATGATCCTGAGACGACTGGACCTGCTGAAAACTTAAGGGAAGAGGCAGCAGAAGCAGTCGACGAGGATAGCGATGAAAAAGATTCGGTCTAATCTCTTTTTTTTAATTATCAACTGTGTTACCAGTACTGTTATTAGTAAAGCAAGTCACGAAATTATTCCACAGACATAGATAAACTTTGTTATGCAACGAATATTATGTTTATTTCAGTAAACCAACTCGCAAATGAGTTGCCAAAGGACAAACCAGATAATTTTGCCGCTAATGCTCTACAAGAAGGATTAGGAGGACAATTTGGTGAAATGCGAACGATGATGCAATATTTATTTCAAAATTTTAACTTTAGAGGTACCGCAACGCCCTATCGAGATTTAATCAAGAGTGTAGCATCAGAAGAGATAGGGCATGTAGAACTCATTTCTACTACCATTGGGATGTTACTTGACGGCTCCACGAACTCAGAGGCCCCAAATAAACTACCATTGAATATTGCACTTGAAGCGGGCAATATTCATCATTTCCTAGTTGCATCACAGGGAGCGATGCCAGTTGATTCCGCCGGTAATCCGTGGTCGGGTTCTTATGTATACAATAGTGGTAACTTAGTGTTGGATCTTCTCTATAATCTTATGCTTGAATGCACGGGTAGACTTCAGAAATGTCGTTTGTATGCTATGAGTGATAACAAGTCATTTCGTGCAACAGTTTCATATCTCATTGTCAGAGATTTAGCTCACGAGAAGGTATTCGCCAAAGCACTAGAATCACTTGGAGTTGACTGGGCTAATACACTCCCGATACCGAAAACTGACACTTCTAAAATGCCGGAGGTCAAGAAACTTGAAGATAAAAATCTGCATAATCAACAGTGGAGCTTCACCAATGAACAGACCGGACTATCAGAAATATTCATTGGATCTTCTCCATTCGGCGATGGCGAATTAGAGGCACTGGACGGTCTTCCAGAAGGATTCGATATTCCGCAAATGCCAGAAGCCCCGCAGGAATATGCTCCGGGTTTAGATACAGTCCTAAAAGAAAAAGCCATTTCAAAAAACAAAACCAAGTAATTGAACATACCCACAATGTCAGATGATTTTCTAAGTCTAGCGAATTTAATCACCACCCATGATTAGCAAACCAACTTAGACCTGAGGGTTCACGGTATATCTTTACGATCAATATAGATGAAAGATTTTTCATGTAGTTCTGCTAATATCCAACATGGTGTTTGGGATTGAGGATAAAATTAAGGACAGGACTCTCGAAGAGATTCTGAAAACTTTCGATAGAATTGTCCAAAATCCTGATGACCTTGAACACTGGACTATGTCAATAGAAACTGCTGCAAAAGATATGGGCGATTATAAGAGGGATAAGATCGATTTCGAGTATTATCCTGATGAGAGAGTTATGAAATTTTTTGTAAAGGACTCTAAATCAAGGGATGATTTAGTCAAGTCGGTAGAAGTTCATCTTCCATTGATTCCCGAGTCACTTCAAGGTTTCTTCAGAATATTCAAATATAATTAAAAGAAAGTAAAATTCAATAAATAGGAAAAACTCGTCTGATCCCGATGTTACTAATCGGAGCCATATTGCAAGAGTGTTGTTCTAAATCTCATACAAGGGCATAAATCGTTGTGACATTTAGAACCATCGGGACTATGTTCATGTTTTTTGTGCCCACAACTAAGGCAGATATCATGTAACTGCATAAGATATAGTAGTCCAAAAAATTTATAACGGTTCAAAACCTGACAGGAGGGATAATTGCAAACGTATCCGTTTACAAGTATTCCACGACACTACAGAAAAACCTCCCGTCAGTGAATCCTTATATTGTTAGCGTTGAAATATTATAAAAAATTTATGTCTCCAATCGGTCTAAAATGATCACAACTGATATGAAACTTTGTATATGATCAAAGTAATATTTGATTTCCATTTTATGTGGGTCTCTTTTTAGAAAACATTAAACAACTAAAATCAAAACTGGAATATTTCTACTAAATAAAGAGATAAAACGAAAAGTACTAATCGAATATATAATTACTACATTTAATAAATAGAATCCAATAATTCTAAAGATGGTTGCGGGTGTTTTCGAAGAGTTACTTATTGCTGATAATAAACTACTAAAAGAACTCGAAAACCCTGGCGGTTATAACAATATACTGGATAATTTCGCTAAACGAGTTAACTTGTACAAAGATTTCGCTGAGAAGGAACATAACCCAATAATTAAGGCAATAATTGAAGCCAGGAAGTCAGTGGTAATGAGTGATATGGACCTACTTGCCACACAATATGAAATACAATCCAATATTGCAAAAATTATTTCTCGACTGGATGCTCTTGAGGAAAATATCTCTCGTACTTAAGACCGAAAGTCTTCATAATTATTCTGTCATTTTCCTTCTTAATTTCTTCAATATCTGCGCTCTCAGTGGTTTCGGTCATTCTAGTAATGTGACCTTCAAACAATAATAATGGGTAAAACAAGCAGGCAGGATTTATCAGGTCCAAGATAAATCCCTACCTGAATGAACATACTCTACAGTAGTAATATCCAATGAAAATAAATTATAATAATGTATACCGATGGGGTGGGACTCTGAATTCTATGAGGGCCCCATCGTCGGTTATATGGTGAGTTCGTTTGTGTTAATAATACATGGGCAACATATTATAAAAATTAAGTTTGTGTATGACGATCAAACAAAACATGATTACTATGTTTCCGTCATTCCTTTTTTACGGAACTTTTCTTTAGCCTCTGCACTATCTGTGCCTGCCTGCCCTTCTTCTGTAATTCCGGTATCCTGATCTCTACTAACGGCAGTTGGTTCATGAGATGCCATATCGTCGGGATTCATTGGTTCCATTCCTTCCTTTACATCATATTCGATATTTTCCCTCACTTTATATGAACGCGAAGGATCGGACTCTGTTACCTCTCTTGCGGTTTCGACTTCTTTAACATCTTCTGCAGTGTCTTCAACTCTTTCTTTATTTACTTCAACTACTTTCTTAACTCCTTCTACAGTGCCCCCCACTACATCTACAGCGCCCCCCACTACATCTGCACTGCCAACGACTACTTTCTTAAAGCCCTTTTTTATTTTATCAAAAGGTTTTTCTTCTTCGGCCATGGTAGACTCACTACAATAAGTTATTTAACGCTTCAATGAGGCCTTCAAGTTATGAAAAAATACTATTTCTGGTAGCCCAACAAACTCCTTTCCCAATTCTTTTGTTGGTCTTTACATACTTGATAGAATATCCAATCCAGAATTCGTAATTCGCTATCTAAAATATCAGATTCAAATATAGAATCCTTCTTATTTATTTCCTGTATAGTTTCATTCATCCTAGATTCAATAAGACTACAAATTTCCACGTTAGGATTTTTCATATTTTGAAGAACCCAATTAATTAATTCAATCCTTTTTTTAAGATCTCGTTTGTATGTAGATTCTTCTTGCGTGCGAGACAGCCAAATTTCTGAATCTTTTATTTCTTGCTGTAATACTTGATCTACAGTCATAAGATTAATTCTGCTAGTGGTGATTTAAAATAAAAGGGTTATCGTGGGGAGGGAGATATACGTGGATTTAATAATATTCGTATTTTACCCTAAAACTGATAAGCCATACAACTTGGTGGGTCTCATTAGCCCGCCAGGAATGAAACAAGTGTATGTTTGTTTTAAAAGTACATTCATTTCTTTATTTCAACTCCTTTACAAGACAGCAACTGCATTCTAGCATGGCACATTCGTCACTATTCTTATGATTGCATATTTTGCAGTTACACTCTGTCATCTTTTAACTCCTCTCCTTGTTAGTCAATAAATTATAATAAAGTTAAAACCTGACAGGAGGGAGCAATTGCAAACCAATTCGTTCACAAGTATTCCACGACCCAACAGAAAATGCCCTCCTATCAGTCGGTGTTGAAGTTTTTTTAGTATCGCAAAAACCATATAAAAAATTTACTTTGATTGTTTTTTAACAGCAGAATCCGCTAAGTTCGTAAATATTTCTTGTCTTTTTTAGTCCTCTTGTTTTGGCTCATTCTTTTTTCTTCTGTTATCATTTTCGTCTAATCTTGTTGACGCTGGAACTTCTTTGGATTCTCCGCCTACTGCATATCTACTGTAATCGGTATCTGTGTCCAGGCCTTCTTTTTCTGGGTTAGCCTTTTTTTTCTCCACTTTTGAGATTATGTTTGGGTCTTCGTCTTCTGCCATTAATTTAAAATGAACAACAAACAATAAGAATATCTCGGAAGTTGAGGTTAAACGGTATATTGGCATCATTTTTTAACTTTGTTGCATACAATAGTGTAATGGGAACAGAAAAAATACTTAATTCTACATACAACGTCCTAGTCGCGTTAGGTACCGAGGCCAATTTTTTACACTCAACTGTAGAAACGTATATCAATGATGCCAAGAACGAAAATAATTCTAAACTCGTGGAAGTTTGGAATACGATTAAGCAAGATAAAGAAAAGCACTTGCAAATGTTGAAGGAATGTCTCGAGACCGAAGTTAAAGAAGGAGAGTTAAGGTAATTCCATTTGAAAAGAAATCTGTGCATCTTTTAGAAGTATACCATCTTTAGTCTGATTTCGGTGCCCAAGTTTTCTGTTGATCTTTACTGCCTGGTAGAATATCCGATTTAAAATTCTTAATTTATATTTGAAAAAATAATCTAGTATGTTTATTGCAACCATGGTCCCCGAAAGAGAATCTATTTACGGCGTAGGAATATCAAACGTTCGTCAGGGTTGCAAAATGACTATTCTTTTCTAAAATCAGGGCATCCGCATTTTTTACAAGGATATCGCCGTTCTCTGCCTATCAAATGTTCGTGATCCGATCTATGATGTCCACAGTTACACGAGTCAGTTTCTAGATCCACATCTGTGTTTATGCAACATTGCTTTTAATTACTTTCATCGTCAATTTTGTCGAGGACTTTAAGTTATTTAAATCATAATTACTATTCTTTAGTAGGGAGAGGCTGTGTCAAATAATACGATTGGGAAATTTCTATTGAGACTTCGAGAGTTGACCGTTGATGGCAATAGTTTTTTTGACATGTACCAAATTGGAGAAGACATAGGATTAGTAGATAGGATACAGACAGATCATATAGTAGAGATTCTTGAAAAGGATGGATACATAGGTGAACATAAGGGAAATTCTAAAATTAGACTAAGTGACGAAGGTTGGAAAAAATTGGAAAGTATACAGACATAGTAACGTGATTATGACATTGAGATGAAGAAGGAATTATTCCAGTGTCCAAGTATATGCTCTTGAGGGTTTCGATTTTTATTTTGTTTTTTCTGGCACTTTTAATATTTTTTTTCGATAAGGCAGTCTTATCCGACGTATGGTTTCCTAACTGAAACTGGAATCTGTACTGATGGGAAAGTTATCATTGGAAATGAAACTCAAATCCTGAATCAATCAGCCTGTAATTACATCAAAAATTTGACATTGGATAATCGATTAATGGCCGAAATGATTTGTCACTCTATGTTAAATGAAACGACTGCAAGAAAATAAAAATTAAAATCTGGCAGGAGGGAACAATTGTAACCGGTTTGTTTACAAGTATTCCAAGACCTAACAGAAGAAGTCCTCCTATTAGTGTAAGTGATATTAATTTGGTAAACAGGATATAAAAAAATTTACTTTTAAGATAATTGTAGGATCAAGAAAAATTTGCAAGAAACTTGCCCAGGTAAGCATCCCACTAGTCGTCAAAATGTGTAATAATGAGAGTTACTACGGCTTTAAGATTGCCAAAGTTAAGGACTTGGGTAAAAGAGGCGTACTGGAGATGGTGCATGCCTGCCATCACTTACAGTTTCAAAAACTGTACCAATAACAAGTCCTCTCTGTACCAGGCCATGTTTGGAATCTTCCTGAATGTAAAATATATGTATGTTTTGGCAGAATCTTACAGACAATTACCTGATGCGAGGTATGAAATGGATACAACCATGCTAGTGAGAGCATGTTGTCCTCCCATCAGTCCGGTGAGACGGATGCATATATTCGTACAAATATAATAAAAAATTTACTTTAGTCTTGGAGGGGAGAAAATATAACCCGATCAGCCATGATAAGAAGTTCGTAGGCGGCCCACCGGCATGAATTGTGGCAATTGGTGCTTTTGGATTGAAATACTATACTAAATAAATTATAAAAAAGTTAATCGGACGAGCACAGGGAGAACTAACCTATGCTCGTCCGATGTGAATGAGTTCCCAATATGTTCCTACCTTAATTGTACTCAAATACACAATAAAAAATTTTCTATGAAATATTAAAATAGATTTTTTACCTTAATATTTAGTGCCACATAAATTAACGCCACGCGCCTTTTCACGGATAATGAATTCAGCGCGTGGCTATTTTGACTCAAATCATCACAAAACGCAAACAGAAATTGAATATTTCAGATTATTTACTCAAAAGAGGATTATTGCGTGCTATAAATGTGGAATAGAAATCAGAATTGGTGAAGAATATGAAGCAAATCATAAATATGGTCGAGGCAATAGTCGCAAGTATTATCATTCAAAGTGCTATCAATCACTTTATCAAGAATAGAAAATGGTTCATAAAGAACATTATTTTTATCGAGAACCCATAACCATCCAAGAAGTTATTGGTCGGCGCACTAGCTAAGTAACAGGTCAGACATTACTTATTCGCGAACGGTAAATATTAAAAAAGTTAAATTATAATCAAAAGAAACGATTTGATTTCCTAAATATTATTTCTCTATCCGACATTCCAATAAGCGATAGTCCTTTTCTAAGTAACTTATTTCTCACTTCAGGAGTTATTTTGTCCTTCTCCAATATTATTATCAAATTTGAAGGTCTCTAGTACTATGACCAATAAGACTTATAACAATTAAGAGAAGCATTGTGCTATATTTTTTGACATGTTATAGAATATAGTTTTTTATCCGACGATCAAATAACAAACACTCGTTTACATCGTAGATATAGTTTGTAATACTATGACTTGTGTGTATAGGGACAGAGCGATACCAAGGGTTGAAAATATCAAACTATCACGGGAACAGAAAGAAGAAATAGATAAACTGTCTGAAGGTGAATCTAAGGTAGGCAGAAAATACATAGATAAGTTCGTTTCAAAAGTAGAGCGACGCAAAATTAAAGCAATAATCGGAGGGTTTTGTTGCCTATGTCGTTCTATGCCCTCAAAAAAGGTTAGTTATGATCAGGAAGGAGCCAAGTTAATAGAATGGTATTGCGAGGAATGTTGGCATCGAAGTGGTATAAAATAAATTATTGAAAAAATTGGAGGTAACGCTGTGTTTAGGATATGCTGAATTTAATACGCGCCTTGTAAGGTTCGTATGTCATGTGTTTACAGAATCGTGTCACTTTATATATTTGCACTGTAAATGATTTCCACTTTCTTTTTTCCCTTTCCGATGCCATTCTATAGGATGGTACTGTTCGACCCATAATTGCAAGAACTGAGAATTACAATTTAAAATCTAAATTCCTAGTAAGGGAAGGAGAGCCTTTTGGAAAAATCATGAGGTAAATTTATGTAGTCGGAGCCGCTTCATATTTCATGCAAGCCAAATTCACGTTTTCTGTTTTGCTGTTGATTCTTGGTGGATTGACCTTGACCTTTTCTTTTCAGTTAGGGACCAGTCAAACACCTGAAGAAGAGAATCCAAATGTGGTAATATCAGAGGCTACAGGAAATAACACTATAATTCTTGACCCTGCTGAAATGGGTGAAGAACAGTACAGGTGGATAAATAATATTGGAGAGGAAAATCCTGCACTTAACATGACATTAAATAGTACGTATACTATCAAAATGGACAATCCCACTGACGAAGAACATGAATTGATAATTACCTCAGACTCTGATGGAAACATAAACGAAATTGCAAAAGGCCCAGAGATTGAACCAGGTGAAGATGGTGAATTTGAATTTACAGCGACCCAAATAGGTGAATTAGGTTATCATTGTGAGTATCACCCCGATCAGATGAATGGAACAATCACGGTAACAGATTTTTCATCCTAAATGGCCAAGCGAGATTTTCATAGTAAAGCTTTTAGCTATAAACATTCTTTAATTACCGGATCTTCTTGTCCTCTGTTCTAACTGTTGGTATTTAGCCTCAAGAATATCTAATCTTGATTTTTCAATTGTAAGCGTCTCAACTTTTCTTTGTAACCTATTAGCAGGATCGATCGTTAGGTTGTCAATCGCTTTTTCGTATTCTGACATCATTTCATTTGATGTCGGTTTGTAGTAACTTGAAGCCAACCCTATTTTATGACCTAGTAACATCTCCCTAATCTCTGGATTTACCTTTGAGTTAACTAATTGTGTAGTAAAGAATTTACGGAAACCATGAGCCAGCATTACGTCTTTTCCAACTCCAGATCTCTACAATATCCTTGATCATCCATTGGATAGCGTCCCGTTTAATCTGTCGAGGATTTCTAATTTGAAATTGATCTCGTATATCAAACTGCTCTCTAATTAATAGTGATTCACCTGTGAGTATTTCACCACATCTGGAACGCATGTCCAAATAATCATTCACAGCCTTCTGGCATTCAGGAGTAGTAAAAGTTAAGTATTCTTCACCAAGTCTCTCATAAACTGTAAGTTTATTGTCTTTCAGGTTTCTTAATTTGATGAAAGGCAGAGCCCCTACCCTTATTCCAGTTGATGCTAAAATCAGAATTACTGCTCTCATACGTTCGTCGGCTACCTCTAGCATTTTTCCTATTTCTTCATATGTGTAACTTCTATCGACTTTTACCTTACGTCGCTCAGGCATGGATCGAGTTATCTTTTGGTGTTTACAAGAACATCATTAATTTTGTAAAAGGAAATAATACAATTTACATAGTTGGAGATTGCATAGAAACTTTTACCCAACCGTTTCTGCTCTAAAATAAAATTAATAATCTCATTTTCTGCTATTTTGGGATCTGTTACTGAAAGTTTTTCTTCTCCGTACTTTTTCAGATAATACTCGAGCATCTTTTTGTATGTTCACTCCTGATAGACTGCTGAAAAAGTTCGATGCTCACATTTCTATTATGAGATTCACATATAAAAAGGTAGTATATACTTCGTCAATGTAGTCTTTGACCAAGTAATAATAACATGAGTTTGTGTCATTATAAAACATTCTGGTCAAATTTCTAATAATTCTGTGAGATCTAACTCGAATGCGGCAACAGGAATTTTTATTTTAAAACTATCTATTAGTAAAGGGGAAATTTCTCCTATCTGTCCAATGACTCCACCCTTGTAGATTATGGCGGCACATCTACCCTTAACAAACGATAAATTTTCTGAAGGATTTGTTTCAAATTTGACATTAAAGCAAATTTCCATGAGTGTCTGTAGAACGGCTTTAATTTCACTAAATGTTACTCCATTAAATGCATTAACGCAACACAAATTCCATTTTTCAAAATTCTCTTTTTCTGGCTTGAAAATTGGTCCTATTTCAAATAGTTTTTGTGGATACTCTTCATGTATATTTTTAGACAATGAAAATAGTAATGATGGAAGGAGTGATTGTCTCAATATATCATGTTCGTCACTCTTTGAGTTGTTAACTGTAAAAAAATTAGGCCTATCTAGATTCATTTTTTTGAAGTGAATATCTTTATTACTCAAAATGAAGTTAATATTTTCAATTAATCCCATGCCAATCATTGTCTGTCGAATCTTGTCAAGAAAATAATTTTGCCTGCTCTTGTTGCCATAAAATCTGAATTCTGGTAAAGAAGGTTCCATGTTATAAAGTCCATACCCGATTGCTACCTCCTCCACAATATCAATCGGGCCAAAAATATCTATTCTATAGTTTGGTATCACACAATTAATTGTACCCGAGTCTATAACCGTCGCATCCAATCTGCTTTTTCGGAGGCAATTTATTATATCCTCGTTTGATAATGATAGACCAAGAGACTTGTTGATGTAATCTGTTTTGACGTTCGGTAAGGAAGTTTTCAAGTTTGCGGTAAAAGAGTCGCGAGTATTGCCTTGTTGCATAATCACCGCCTCTAATTTAAAACCAATATCAGCCAATGTAGCAACAATATTGTCCAATACATTGTAAACAGCTTTCTTGTCGATACCAGTAACTTCTACAAATAAATTACTAACACCATCTCTTATTCTTGTTTCCTCACTATTAATTATAGGCGGGAATGATATTACATTTCCCTTTGAATCCCTCAAGATCGGATATCGAGATTTATCTAACAACTTCCCAAATTTCTTTCCTGGTTCAGTATTGGAAAGTATTTCAGTTAATGTTAATTCAGAAGAATTATCAAGAGGAATAAAGCTCAGATTCTGCGCAGTTGTATACTCCAATGGAAAATCTATGTTGTCTAAATTGTGAAATCCTATGGAGGCTTTTGACCTTTTTCTTCCAAGTCCATTATGCAGATCTTCTTGCATAGAAACAATTTGCTTGATGGTTTTGTTATTTAATTGATGACCTTTAGCTACTATCCCCACGATAAATGGTCTTATTTCTAGGACCGAAGAGTCCACGTTGATGAGATTTTTGCTATTCTCAAATATTTCAAATTTTGGTATTCCCATTTCCTTTCCCAGTAACCCATTTAGTGCTCTGGCAATACCATAAAAAGTGGAAAAATCCGGGCGGTTTGGACTATATTCTAGCCTAATATTCTTATCATCTTGATGTTCTAAATCCAGTCCTATAAATGGTAGCATATCGAGTATATACTCTAGATCGTAATCAGAAAAAAGCCTATTGATGTCTTCCACTGGGAATTCTACAACGGGCATATTGGTTGCACCCTTAACCATGATAGCTTGTTATCATAGAGTTCGCGTACATCATCTAATCCATATCTTATCATGGCAATTCGTTCAAGCCCTCCTCCCCAGGCAAGTACATTATTTGTGATGCCAACTGACTGAGTTACCTCCGGTCGGAACATACCCATACCAAATAATTCAACCCACTTTCCAAGTTTATCTATGTAGACCATTGATTGTAACGAGGGCTCAGTATATGGAAAATATGTAGGCCAAAACTTTACTTTGTCCAATCCAAGTTTAGAATAAAACTGCTTTTGTAAACCCATCAAATCTCTCAAGTTAACTGCTTCACCAATTACAATTCCCTCAATCTGATGAAATTCCATTAGATGTTTATAAGACATTTTTTCATTTCTGAAAACTCGTCCTATTGAAAAGATTCTTCCTTCATTCAACTTACTTTCTGATAGGTATTTTACAGTAACCGGAGTGGTGTGGGTACGCAGAACTGTTTGTTTTGATTTTTCAATGTCCCAATCATAATTCCATTCCATTGTGTGAAAGTTTGATACTTGTTTACTAATATTAGGATCTATATTTTCGTCAATCAAGTTTGAAATGTAGAATGTATCTTGCATATCCCTTGCCGGATGATCTTGCGGTGTAAATAATACATCAAAATTCCAAAAACATGATTGAATCGTTGAGCCTTCAATTTCAGTAAATCCCATTGATACAAAAATTTCTCGAATTTCATTAATTATATCTGTAAGAGGATGTGTCCTTCCCATGACGCTGGAGCGTACAGGAGATGATACATCAATTTCCGTAAATTTCTCATTTTTCCATTTTCCACTATTTAATATTTCAGCTGTTATTGCACTTATCCCTTCCTGTTCGTCATTCTTAATACTCGGTATTACTTTTTTACCTTCATTGGTAAGAGAGATGTCGAATGATTTTTCAAATGTTTCTTTAAGATACCCTGGACGTTTTTTTAAGAGGGTAAACCCATGTAATTCCTGATCAGTCAACTCTGAAAGTTTAATCTTCTTTAGTTTTTAGATTTTCTCTAAAAGAACCTCCTCGTGTGAGCGTGTTTCTGTATTTTCTGTTAGATTCATAGTATCTGCATCTTTAGTCAACCAACCGTTTCTAAGAGCATTCTGTATTCCAACACTAAATTCAATATTTGATAACCTTGAAATTTTGGCAAGATCACCTATACTGATGGCATTCTGGCCGTTGTTCTTTAATGAGTTGACTATTCTTCTTTCTGGTAATGTTAATCTAACTGAACCATCTGTTTTATCTTTCAAAGATCCATCATTAGATTGCTCTGAAACGAGTTGAACGATTGAATCTTTGTTGATAAACACTGACACCAATCCTTTGAACTTTAACCATTCAATCCCACGTCTCACATTATCCATTGAAAGACTTGTTTTTGATGCTAATGTCTCAATATCAATTGTATCCTGATTTACAAGTGATAGTAGAATTTTTTTCTCTATTTTATGCAAGTTTAATTCCGCCATTTAAATATGGATCAGACATTGAAGGAATACTTTTTAAACGTTTAAAGCTCTCGAATCATGTATATATAATAAAATGAGTGATTCATCAAAAGAGGATTATTCTGATTATTTTGAAGTAACCCCGTGGAAAGTAGAGGGATCTGTAGACTATGCTCGATTAATAAAAAAATTTGGGACACAGGAAATAACTGACGAATTACTCGAAAAATTCAAGTCGTTCACTGGTGAATTACATCCATTACTTGAACACAAATTCTTTTTCTCCCATAGAGATCTTGATTGGATATTAAATAAATACGAAAACAATGAAAAATTTTACCTGTACACTGGAAGGGGACCATCTGGAATGGTACACCTTGGTCATTTGATGCCTTGGTTTCTCACCAAACATTTACAAGATAAATTTGATTCTAACCTTTTGTTTCAGATTACCGATGACGAAAAATTCTTGTACGGAAACAAATCAATGGAAGAGATAAACAGGAATGTGTATGAGAATATTCTTGACATTATTGCGATAGGTTTCAATAAGAGTAAAACCAAGATCATCGTCAATTCAAAGCACATAAAGCACCTTTATTCAACTTCATTAGAGATAGCTAAACGGATCACATTTTCAACTGCAAAGAGTATCTTTGGGTTTACTAATTCAACCAATATTGGCATGATAGGATTTCCACCTCTTCAAGGAGTTCCATGTTTTCTTCCCTCAATACTCGAAGGCAGACCTACTCCCGTTCTTATACCTGCGGCAATAGATCAGGATCCCTACTGGAGATTAACCAGGGATATAGCAGAAAAAATCGGTTTTTATAAACCCGCACAAATTCATAGTAAATTCTTGCCAAGTCTACAAACTGTCGGCAAGATGTCATCATCAGATCCTGAAACAGCCATATTCACTACAGATGATCTAGACGTAATTGAAAAGAAAATATCTAATACATTCACAGGCGGACAGCCAACAATTTCACTTCAGAAAAAATTGGGCGGTAATCCTGGAGTATGTTCTGTTTTTTCATACCTCAAATATATGTTTGATACACCTGCTGAATCCAACGAGAGGGAACTAAGATGTAGAAGTGGGAATCTTCTTTGTGGAGAGTGTAAAAATGATCTATCTAGTCACTCAACTTCATTCATATCAATATTTCAGCAAAAGAGGGAAAAGGCCAAAGATTTAGTCTCGGAGTTCATGTACAGTGAGGATAGATGAATAATTGGATATTGTCACAAGATTCGAATGTCTTGATTCATATGAAACTGAAAAATTAGGGAGTATGTTGTTACCAGATAGAGATAGTGTACATTTTGTTATCGAAGTGATAAAAATTGTAGACAACGAAATTGTTCTAATGCTGAAAGATAAATCATGTCATGCTGTTCTGATGAAAGATAACATTAATGCAATAAAATTGAGGGAATTTGTTAGAGAATTAATATTAGGCCCCGTGGTTGTTTTAAGAACCTTTGGTCAGGATAATATATTGAACGTCGTGCACAAGACCTCATAGTATTGTTTGTTAAAGTTAACGCTTAATTGAGTTAAAGTTTCTAATAGAAAGTTAATTTATTTCCATTTACGTCTATTTCACCATCACGTATTCTTGTTGATGATATCACTTTACCTTCTTTATCCTCTACCCAAGGAACAAGTATTATCTCTAGCGGTGTCATGCCTTTTGTCTCTCTTAGGCTATTGATCTTGACGCAGTTTTCCAAGGATGACTCAGTAGCGATGATGGCCTGTATATCTCTTGTCAGCATTGTGGGCCCATAGAAATCATCAAGTTGATAAACAGTATAGTTAGATTTCTTAAAATTTTTATCAATAAATTTCTTCAATTTTTCCCGTCTGATGTTATAATTGTTAACTATTTTCTTGTGATTTCGAGTTGCATAACTGTCACGACTTACTCCAATTATTATTTGCCGTCCAACTTCGAACGACTTTAGTA
>JAICQW010000239.1 GCA_025937665.1 Nitrososphaeraceae archaeon
ACCTTTTCTGCCTGTACTTTTGCCTTTTCTTCCATTTTCTCTTCTACCTTTTCTGCCTGTACTTTTGCCTTTTCTTCCATTTTCTCTTCTACCTTTTCTGCCTGTACTTCCGATTCTTTCACAGACTCTTCAGACAGGGAGCTTTTTTCCTCAATGTATGAACTGACCACAACTGTATCATCATCTTCTTTTATCATTCTCAACCTTATCTTCCTTGGCGGATTCCTTTTTCCTCTAGACCAGATATGTCTGTTCAAATCTTGATCTATCTTGACCTTGTTAGTCTGCATATGGCGCTCGGTAAATTCCTTTATGATATTTATTACTCGATCAGTTCTTCTATACTTTGGAGTGTCCCAGGCTTTCGCCAGATTCACTGTGTAAATTCTTGTTGAATTATCTTCAGACATTTTCTATCAATCCTTTAATATTATCCTACGTTGACATCCGACCTTCTCCAAGCTCTTCGCTTTGGATTCGTTCTAACATGACGATGGGTTCTAATTATTACCCAGGCTGGCACTGGTCTGTTCTGTTTAACTCTCTTTATCAATCGCTTTTTTCTCGATGTATTCTTTCGTGCAGCCATTTTTCTACACTGAGTTTTTTGCCTATTTTAAGTGTTGGTTTATTCATGGTTTTGGTTAAATCAACAAAAAACAATTCAAAATCTATCACGAAAAAAGCAATTGTAGAGAATATCATGGATATCTAAAATGTCGCTGAAAAAAACTCAGTGGACTAAAACATTAAAGATTAATTCCCAATTAGAACAAAATATGAAACAATGGAGATAGAATTTGTCTGTTCTGTTTGTTACAAATTCTTAAGCACGGTGTACGATAAAAGGAGAATGAAGCACCTTAGAGTGATACCAGACAATATGTTGCATGTTGATGGATGCAAGAGCATGTATCACAAGAAACTAACTGATTCGTTCAAAAGCTAGGTTAGGAATAGTACCTAGCAATCATACAAGTACCCCATTTTTAACATACTAATGAAACAGGCTTTGGCTAAATTTTCATCAATCTGTGACTATGATTTTGCCTTCCATAATTCCGGGATGAATTGAGCAATAATACCTATAATAGCCTGCCTTATCTGAAGCAATCAATGTCGTAAAATCCTGTCCACTCGAAATAAAACCTGTATTAATATTCAAATCGTCAACAATAAAATCATGTTTCCTAAAATCTTGGTTTGCGATACTAATTTTTAACGGCTGATTGATTTTCACAGTAATATCAGGATTAGTAACATTAAATTTGTTATCTTTCATTAACATTATGATGCCTTCGTTCTTGGATGATAAAGTATTATCTTGAGAAACTATATTCCCAATTCCCCATAGTGAACCTACGATAATAAATGAAATTGCAATAATAGCTATGATGTTATTCTTCAAGCCACTTTTCTAAATTAGAAATTGTAATTGATAAATCAATACTTGATAAAATAATTCACAAAATTAATTTTTATAAAGATATAAAATAATAAAAATTTCAAAAAGTAACTGTAGCTAGGTTTTGCTTATTCTGTACTTGTTTCTGTATTGGCTTCAGCATTTGCAGGTGCTGTCTCAGTCTGACTCTGACTTTCAGAATCGTTGACAATTTCAGCAGTCGCAAACCTATTTCCAACCTGGATTATCTTTATCTTTGTATTTTGGCCTACCTTTCCATTTTTTACAAATATCACAAATCGCTGTATCCTTGCTATTCCATCTCCTTTCCTACTTAATTCCGTGATCTGCACGTCGTATTCCTTTCCTACTTCTACTGGTTTTGGACCGAACATGTCGTTTGTCTTAAATCCGTTGTAACTCATAGTTAATCTTGTCAAATAAATATTCCACATATAAACTGTCAAAATCTGTCCATATCAGGTCCCTATTCTGAAACTTTCGTTACACAGGCTTCTCAAACATTCGATAGCAGAAAGAGAAGCCAAGTAACTAGTTTTAGGATTTGAAGGGCTTGGTATATTTTGGACGATAACGTGTATCTCTCCGAAACTCCCCTTGGCTACTATTTCATGTTTGTTCACTGATATCAGTGGGTCTGCTTTGATCCTTACTCGAGTTTTTTCCAAACCAATTCCAGCCAGTGCGGTCGCTACTGCTACATTCACATTGGCAGGAAATAACTCAATAGCTGTAGAAGCATTACCTTCGAAAAGGACTGTTTCGCTGTTAATATCATCTAGATTTATTTTTGATCTCTTAAAGAACGGTGCCCCTGCAAGTGATTTAGGATGCTTTGTTGTCGTAATAGACAAACTATAGAGATATTTTTTTACACTTCTAATGGAATCAAGTCCTGCAATGGCACCAGTAGGTATCAATACTTTAGTATTGTTCAAGTTCGACAAATATTGTAATTCTGCCAAGTATTTTTTATCTGAAAACGCACCCACACTCAAAACAATCAGGTCCTTTTTTGACTCGATTATTTTTTTACCATATTCTTTAACAGCGTCTTTTGAAGCACACTCTATTATGACATCTAGATTGGAATATGTTTGGGAATTATAGAATTCATCGAAATCTGAAAACAAATGTACATCGGAATTTTGATTATCGACTGAATTAACAACTTGAGATTGTTTATCAAATACTGCTACGATCTTGGCATTTGGAATCTCTTGTCTTTTTGCTGATGCGATAATTTCTTTACCAATGC
>JAICQW010000097.1 GCA_025937665.1 Nitrososphaeraceae archaeon
GATGATAAATCTTGGGCATATAACGTATAGCCTAATGAGGAGAATATAACTGGTAAAATTAAAAGATATAAGAGTAAATTTTTTCGTCCCACAATTATGGATATGTTATTAAGAATATATACTTTTTTTATTAATAATAATTAATCTATATTACCACATTAATAACGTTTTCATGGCATTGGATACTCATCATTAAGACTCAATCTTGTTTAGGCCTAAGTGAGGTCAGGAAATCCTTTACGGAATCTGATATTGTTGAGTATTATTAGATTTTGAAATTGATAATCATTTGTCTAGTTACCTATTTCAAGACTATGCTATGGACCTCAATTCAAATTCAAAACTTTCTTTGACCGCCCTATTTTAGCTTCTAATTAATCCTTTGGACAAGGATCAAGATGCTCCGGGTATGTCAAGATGGCATAATTATTATATCCAATAATGCATTATGAAAATCTTATTGACCATAGTGAGCGTGTCGTTAAATGAAGATATAATCGAGAGTTTGGACAAGCTCAAATCTTTGGGTTTTTCAGGAAGATCAGAAATCATAAGGGCAGGAATTAGAAATCTCCTATCAGACGAACGAATGAAAGAAGACTTGGACGGAGAAATTAATTCGTTACTTTTGGCAGTACATGACGAAGACTCCGATGATCAGGTTTCATCAATTAGACATGATTTCGACAAGATTATAATTGTTCATCTTCATAATAAAATTGACAAAGATAGATGTTTGGAAATATTTGCTCTAAAGGGCGACGCTAAGGATATCAAGGAGATATCAAGACAACTACAGATAAACAAAAGAATGCACTTCGTAAAATTGATTGTAGTTTGAAAGCAGAGAATATTAGTTCAACCTCATATCTTGCACTACCATATTACGTCAAAAATTGTATCAACGATCTGATATTTTACAAGACACTCAAAATCGAAAATTGATCATCATGGTCGCGTTTATATATGGAATTATTTTTATCGACTACAATTCATACGGTATGAATAATTGAAGTTAAACATACGATCAATGAGGAATAGGAACTGGGATGCTCGTAAATGATAGTGAATGTTCATGAAGCATGAAAAGATAGACTATAGCGGTCAAAAATCATTTAGTTTATTTTATAACGACATTGCAAGATGGTTTTTTCTTTTCTTATTCTTTGTGGGGATGTTTTCGTGTTATGTTTTCGGTGTTCAGTTTGCTCTAAATTACGCAATTCATCACAAATTTGATTTGTTCTACTGTAGTTTTACAATTCTAAGCGGTCTAGGAACTATCTGGGGATTGATGGCCCACAGGGAATTTACTAAATCTTCAGATAGGGTTAACAATACCAGAATACTCGCGTGTCAAATTAATCCTCGAATTGGAAAATATGAATATAAATCATATAATCCCGAAACGCATGAGTTTGAAGAAGGATACATCCCGTTTGGACCCATAGATTTTTGGGATCCGGCCACATATGCTCCGGAATGGGTAGACAAAGGCAAATATTGGCATGTATTGCTTGGACTTCAAGTTCCGAACCGAGAATTGATACTTCAGGTTGTTAAAGATGATGATTTGCAAAGTACAGGAAATAGAAACGTGGCTACTACCGAAAAAGAAACTATTCGGTTTCCTTGGTCTACTAAGGGTACTATAAAGAGAGTGCGGTATAGAATAAAAATACCTCAATGGGCAGTAATGCGTGCCGACTATCAAGGCACAAAATCAAACAATCCAGAAGGAATTGTCACGAATCGAGAAATTGGAAAACTGAACAGAAATATTGTGCTTCTCGTAGATGAAATCATAGAAAGAGAGAAATTCAGAGTAAAGTATCCCTGGATGATAACAGGATTTTGGATATTTCTTTACAAAAGCCTGCCTATCAGGATAATCTACAATGAAATTTTAGAAAAACTTCCAGGATTCCATAAATCAATAGTTAAGGAGGCAAATGAAACGCTAGCAGATATTAAAGAAGACAAGTTGATATTGGCTATTTTGGAGGTAGCAAAATCTAAAGGGATAAATCAAGATAAGATTGAAAAAATTTCAACCCTTATTAAATTTCTTGATGGGGTGTATGCAGACATTGGACTAGGGGAAGGATCCACAGAATATCATAATTTTCACCATAGTCTGGAAGTTTCTTATATGTCACTTAAAATGTTACCAAATACAATAAACAACTATAGGTTCTCTAACGATGATATTGAAATTCTCCTTGTATCAGCGCTGTTGCATGATTACGACCCCCTCCAATTCACATATAATGGCAATAGTTCTAAGCCTGAAAATAATGGTTACCCTAGCCAAGGATCGACTATTCGACCCTATGTAGGTCCTAGAGTTTACAGGACCATTGAGACTATCCAAAGATATCAAATCCACGATGCTTATTTCAAGCTTGACCAACCTGATCTTGAAAGAGTCTTTGAAAATTATTCATTTAAATTTAGGAATCAACCAGAGGTGCAGCCACAAACAGCAGATATAGAGAAATCAGATAAGAGTTTGATGGTCGAGGCATTGATTTGGAGAACAGATTTTCCTTATTTTAAACAAGAAATTGCTCAGAAAAAATACAAAGAATTGCTTTCTGAAATTAAGCTAAAAGATCATAATATCGAGAAGGTAAATATCCTAGCAGAAGTGCTCTGGTTATCAGATTTATCCGTTACCTACATGGGATCAGACCCAATAAGAGCATGGAATAGAGTCACAAACTTGTATGATGAACTATTTCTTCCCAAATTAGAGGCAGTTTCTAGAACTGATTCGTACTTTTCTGATTTTGCAGACACACATCTTTTTCAAGAACTCATTAGAATGAGGGGATTTCCAGATGTTTTCAAAAGCAGGTGGAATTCTGTCTACCAGTTCTTTCATGAAGGTAATCCATCTACTGTCTTGGTACGGACTATCATAAACGCCCGCAAATCATTTCTTAAAGTGAATATGATTGTTGGATTTTTTAAAGGAGAGATGATTTACCAAATGGCCAACGAGATTTACGCAGAATTTTTTATAGGAATTGGAGAGGACCAAAATGAAATCTCATTTGCCAAGTCTAAAATTACCGAATTAGATCCCCAAAATGCATCTGTTTTTTGGGGAAATTCTGTAAAATTACTACCAAGCATTCCTGATAAATCTATTGACAATTTTATTCTGAATATACCAAGCTCATCTGGTTTGGAGATCCTAACTAACAAGACATTATTGTCTTCATTGATTAATACAATAATTGAAAAGTTGATCAATACTGGCAATCTTGTAGTTCTGTCAGATATTCCAAAGGGAAGTGATACATTCAGTTCTATGTATAATGAAATTCTTTCAAAGGGTTTCATAGATTGTACCAAAGTTTCTAATTACTATTTGTCAAAGTTAGATCCAGCTACTCTTAATTTCTCTGCCGAATCCTATGCGCTGTCATTTTGCAATAAACAAATTCATTAATTTCACCTATCGATTGAGTACAAACATTCACGTTGCCTTTCTGATACATATATATCAGGAAGTATATACCAATTAACGCACAACCTACGAATTCTTCCCCAAACATTATGGGTAACGTCACATCGGTTTTATAACAAATCTAACCAATGGTAGTGCCTCGCTTGGAGATGCAAATAATATGAGGGCCATTAAAGGCACCATGAACCAAACCGGATAAATAGAAAGTAGTTACTTTCGAGAAAAACTCCAATTTTTTTATTAGGCCAATTATTTCATGATATGGAATTTTCTTATAATTTTTTATTGTATTATCCTGACATCATTGGAGTAGTGTCTATCTAGTTCTTATAGAATTGGTCCGACAGATAAACTTGAATTCAGTCTATAGCCTTGACTTCGGTAATCCAATCGCATTTGATTCCGAACTTCTCATGGTGTTTTTCTACTGCCTCTTTATTAGGTGCATCCAGAATGCAGTATAGTTTGTCTTCTTCCATGTTATAGAGTATATCTTTATGAGTAACTCCAAATTGATCCTTGGGGGAGTTTTTCGCTTGCCTTAATGTTTTTTCGTCAAAACCTTTCATATTATGTGCGTCAAGATATCGGGGCATTTAAATTGTAATTCAATTTCATTATTAATTAAATCTGTCGGTGCATTGTATCAAATAATCCATGGATCCTTCTATAATTTTCTCTAGTATCATTTTTTTATTGTACATACTCAGCGAGATTCCATTTCACATCAAATTGAATGCCATCTCTGCTGAAGAAAGTTGCTAATGAACTATACATCGCCAGAAAATCCTTAATAGAAACTTTCCTGCATATGGCAACAATCAATGGCCAACGAATTGATATTTTTTGTATCGTCAGTAGTATTACTCGTATTATTCGTCCCACTTGTATCAGGCTCGCCAATTGTCCAAGAGGCATGCGCGGCGATAAGAAATCCCAAGTTTGATTCGGGTTCTGCTTCTTGCTCAGGAGATAGATGGGGAAAAGATGGAAAAACCTGTTGCTGGCGTGAACAAGTTCCGGGACAGATACTTGCAGACACTTATTGTCAGACCTGCAAGAATTACAAGGACGCAAATGGTATCACGTATGAAAAATGTTCAGATCCCGTGAAACAAGCCATTAGATTGCCATCTCACGAATCTGGTCCGTTGGGTCAAGGAGGCGTATTAGAACAGCAGCCAACTGACAAAAACGTGACATCGAATCAATTCAAAGACAGGGTAGATTTAGGACAACTGCAAGAACTTCAAGAAGCAGGCAACGAAAGAAATAACAACACCACAATTAAGAATCAAGAAAATCTTAAATAATAACTTTTCAGCATTATGTAAACAACTTATGTTTGATGAATGGTATTATTTATGTCATCAACAATATCGTTAGCATTGTTAGGTTTCTGTAGTATGGTATCAGGAATATTGCTAATCTGGGCTTTAATAAAGAGCGGACAAATAGAGAGTATGGAAAAAAGTTTGAAAAAAATCGCAAATAATGCCTACAGAAAGAAAAATTGAATGCACACCAGAAAAAACGCAAACCCAAAATCCGATTGACTATGAAAAAAACTCTGCTTCGTAGCATTTCTAATTATTTAGAGATTCTAATTGTTGCTCCATCCTCGAGATCTTTGGATCAAAGTGTAGCAGGTAGAAGTTGGCAAAGGTGGCCGGGTGGGGGACACTGGTTTTTTGGACTGGTCGCTTCGAATTCATTTCTTGCACAAAGATTGGTTATTTTTATAATTGGAGGTTCTTCTTTGTTCACTTAGTTACAACATTTATGACATTTTTTTAAATACAAGTAAGTTTGACGGGAATAACAAAAAAATAAGCAATATGATTCCCCAGAGTAAAATTGGGGAGTGTAAACGTGCGAATACACATATATTGTTTAAATAAATAGGTAAATCAAGCTATCATGAGCGGTAATAGTAATAGTAATAGTGGAAACAAGAAAGTGAAAGTTGCAATAGCCGGTGTCGGAAACTGTGCTTCTGCATTGTTGCAAGGTATTTCATTTTATGGTAATAGTTACCCAAAAGGTAATGAGGGTGATAATGTTCAGGATATACCTGAGGGCTTGATTGCATATACCCTAGGGGACATTAAGCCAGGAGATATCGAATTCGTCGCGGCGTTTGACGTCGTCGAATCAAAAGTCGGTCATGATCTAGCAGATGCAATTTTTGCTAGTCCCAACAACACGATAAAAATAGCTGATGTACCTTCAACTGGTGTTAAAGTACAGAAAGCAAAGGTACTTGATGGTGTTGGTAAACGCCTTAACGAAAGAGTAAAGATATCCGATAGCTCCCCCGTAGATGTCTCAAAAATATTGAAGGAGACCGGAGCCGAAATACTTGTGAATTATCTTCCTGTTGGTAGCAGAGAGGCAACTAAATATTATGTAGAGCAATGCCTTGACGCAGGTGTATCTTTTATCAATGCAATACCGGTTTTCATTGCGTCTACCCCGAAATGGCAACAGGCTTTCGCAAACAAGAATCTTCTATGCGCAGGCGATGATGTCATGAGTCAATTGGGTGCAACAGTATTACACAAGACGCTTGTAAAGCTCTTTGTAGATAGAGGTGTAAAGGTTGATGAAACTTACCAACTAAATGTTGGAGGTGATATGGATTTCTATAACATGCTCGATGAAGAACGTCTTGAAGACAAGAGAATTAGCAAAACAAGCGCGGTAGCGGCTATGGCTCCATACGAAGTTCCCATGAGAATAGGCCCATCAGACTTTGTGGGATTCCTTGCAAACGACAAGGTATGTTACATATCCATGCGTGGTAGATATTTTGGCAAAGTTCCAGTAGAAGTAGACGTTAAACTAAAGGTTGTTGATGCGTATAACAGTGCAGGCGTTATGATTGACGCAATTAGAGGTACTAAGCTAGCAATAGATAGAGGAATCACGGGTCAGCTTGATAGCGTATCAGCATATTGCTTTAAGCACCCTCCAGTTCAAAAACCGTATATGGAAGCAAAGAATTCATTTATGGAGTTTGTTGAAGGAAAAAGAGAGCGCTAAGCTAATCAACATAAATCATCCCCTTGTCTAAAAAAGTATCAATTTAGATCTAATTATTTTGTCAAATAGAATATATTTACA
>JAICQW010000278.1 GCA_025937665.1 Nitrososphaeraceae archaeon
ATTAGCTCTGTCTGCTGCTTCTTTTGCAATCTGATCAATTCCTAGCTCTTCTACATCCAACATGGTGAACCACTGAAAGTCTTGGTCTGCCATCCACTTGTATAGATCGGGCCCCGGCCAGTAACCATGTGGGCCAATCAATGTATAGTTTTTGCCCTTCAAGCAGCCTAATTCCATGATTCTTCTTATATGGGCTCCATGATCATACTTGAAGCCACAAAGCCCTTGAGGGGCGCAATCAGCGTGAGTATCGATATGAATCATGCCGATATTTTTATATTTTTTAGCAAAAGCTCGAACATTTGCAAAAGTAATCGAGTGATCGCCACCAAGCATCACAGGAATACCATCAATGTCAAGCACTTCTTTTACTTTTTTTGTCATTCTTCTATGAGACTCGATGACATCACCCGGTGAGACTACCACATCGCCATAATCAATTGTTCTAAAAACTCCGAACGGATCGACGCCTGTTTCTATATTAAAATGTTCATATGGAGGCGAAGGAACTGTAGAGGCCGCTCGAATAGCCCGCGGGCCATATCTTGCGCCAGGTCGAATAGTGGTTCCAAAATCAAATGGCTCACCTATAATTGCTACATCAGGTTTTACTTTTTTTAATTCTTCATTATTTCTAATCCAAGGCAATTTTAAAAAAGTAGGTATTCCAACAAAAATTGGTTCATCATTGCCTCTGTACGATTCTCCATAAAATTCCATTCCCATTTTCTTACACTATTATCTAGCATAGAGACAAAGCTTTTTTAAATATTTCTAAGTAGTAAATTACTGGGCAAGAGAGAGAATATCTATCTGATCGGTTCATAATTCATGATTAATCTTCAGAGTTGATTTAATCAAATGTAGTAGATTAGTACACTTTCATTCCATTTTATAATAAGGCAGCGTAACTGAAATGAATAAGAAGTATTTGACTAGTCGTAAAGTATTGTTTTGTTTTGTCCGCCTTTTCCTTTTGAGGTTACTTTTTTATATGAATCTTTCTTATGTAATATATCTAATTGGATTTCAATTCTATTCATATGCTAACTTTTTTGGAATACATCTTTTAGTTGAGTGACAAACCCTTTATAACAGTTAAAGAAGAAGAAGAAGTAACAACTATATTTATAAGATGTAAAGCACAAATGGGGAAAACCTACCGCATTAAAAGAGAAGATATAATTTTCTCTTTCAGACTTGCAGCTTTCTTCTAATGTTTGCCAGACCTTTTCATAATTCTATGTTAATTTTCTAATAACTCTTAAATACTTACTATCTAAATAAAACCTTTCATGGCAGGATTAGATGGATATGGCATTGCAATCCTCGCGTTTCTTGCACTTTCACTGACTGTAGGTACACTAACTTCAAAACTCGTAAAAAAAAGTAGCAAAAGATTCATGATTGCAGGCAAGAGTCTTCCACTATTCTTTGTAGGAACCATGCTTGCGGCTCAATCTATTGACGGAAATTCCTCTTTGGGTAATGTCTCACTCGTATACCAATTTGGTTTTTGGGCTGGAGCCGCCATTCCGATTGGACTTGGCATCTGTCTGATACTTACCGGCACAGTCTATGGTAAGAGACTAAATAAAATGTCCATGCTTACCTTGCCTGACTTTTACTATAGACGATACGGTAATGCATCTGAAGGGATCTCTGGAATAATAATGATGATAAGTTTTATTGTATTAGTTGCTGGAAATTTTGCGGCGAGCGGTTTTATATTATCAACAGTTTTAGGCATCGACTTTTTCTGGGCTATGCTGATTGCATCTTTAATAGTATTAATTTATACATATGCAGGAGGACTGTTTTCATCAGCTTATACAGATATTTTCCAAATATATCTCGCCATAGGTGCATTTTGGGCTGCATTTATATTCTTTGCAGCGGGTTTTTCAGGAGTAGATTTTGGTACAATTTTAGGCAGTGCACCACCAGGCTATCTTGATCTCTCTGGTTTAACAGATATGGCAAATGGAGCTTTAATCAACTGGGCCGGAATAACGGCATTAGCGTTAGGAGATATTGTTGCACTAGATTTTATGGAAAGAGTATTTTCAGCTAAGGACGGTAAGACTGCGCAAAGAGGTGCTTTGATGGGTGGCGGGTTAACAATTCTTACTATTGTACCTACAAGCATGATGGGCATTGTTGCGTTGTACTTTTTACCCAATCTTGCTGATCCGTTTACAGCATATCCC
>JAICQW010000085.1 GCA_025937665.1 Nitrososphaeraceae archaeon
ATTTGGAGAGAAAAGTGGTATTTGCAAAAAGACTGATTTCTCTTCAGGGTATGGATACCATCATTGAAGAAATTGAGTCTCCATTGCCTGTCTTTATAACCATTGATCCTTCATATAGGTCAATTTTCAATACCGTGTCGCAAAGATTAGCGGCTAATAATTTTCGCAAAGAGGCTAGAAAACGTACAGAAGATAACGGACAATATCTGAAAATATTCGACGGTAAGAAACTAGAGCTGGATCCAAAACTTGTAGGACTTCCAGGCTCTCCGACTATTGTATACAGGGTAGAAAAAATACCCCGTGCAAAAACGAACCGCAAGGCAGAGGTTGTCGATCCATCGAACGCGAACAATTTGACTCCAGTTATTGAAAAAATAATTCAAATATCTAGAGGTAAATGAAAATGTCCAAGTTAACTTCCGAAGATGCTAACTCAAAAACTGATGAAAAATATAGACACATCTATGTCATAATTGAGCATTTTGAAGGACAAGTGGTGCCTGTAAGCTTGGAGATGTTGGGTGAAGCTAGAAGACTGATGGATGATTTTAATCAAAAGTATGATTCAACGGAGAAAGTTGTTGCATTAGTTCTAGGTAGCAATGTTAGAAGCCTATGTGAGGAGCTGGTGACTTATGGAGCAGATTCTGTGATATATGCTAATCATGAAGAATTAAAGTATCCAAGAAATGATATCGATACTAGAATAATAGTTCAGATTGCAAAAGACACGCAATTAATTAAGGAAATATCGCCAGAATATCTGAACACATTTGCAAGACCAAGATACATGTTTTTTGCTGCAGACAATATTGGTAGACACTTATCCTCCACTGTACTTGCTGAACTTGAATCTGGTTTAGCGTCAGATATAAACAAACTTGTTATTAGTGATCTTGACATCAGACATGAGCATAAAACAAAAGGTAAGACAGTAAGGTACGAAAAAATTTTAGAAATGTATCGCCCTGACTTTTCTGGTTTCTTGTGGACAACAATACTTTGTCTTGATAACAAGAACCCCGAAATTCTCAGAGAGTATCATCCGCAAGGTTGCAGTATCATACCGGGAGCATTTAAGCCTATCGATAGAGATTGTTCAAGGAAGGGAACAGTCATAGAATATTCCCCTGAACGATACCAAGGTTCAAAGATAAAAATATTGAATAGGAAAGTAGTTGAAAAAACAATTGATTATGACACTAGTAAAGTAATAGTGAGCTTTGGACGCGGAATTAAAGATAACCCTGAACAAAATATCAGGCTGATTGAAGATTTTGCGGAAACACTTGGAGCCGCAATAGGTATAACTTTACCTTTGTCGAAGAAACCTTACCAATTAAGTCAAACTCTGGATTCAAAGTACATGATACCAGACAGAGTTATCGGCACTAGTGGCAGTAAGGTTGCACCAAGTCTTTACGTTGCAATAGGTTTGAGTGGGGCGGTTCAACATATTGCAGGGATGAAGGAGTCTGATATTGTAATATCCGTTAATTCTGATGAAAATTCGCCGATCATTGACGAATCAGATATTTTTATCAAGGGAAAGTTGGAGGAAGTAGTTCCACTGCTTACCGAACAACTAAAAAAGCAAATCCAAGCGATTTCACTTCGGAGTAATTAATTTGGAACAATTCGATGTTGCAATAATTGGTGGCGGTTCAGCAGGATTATCCGCATTAAAAAAATTATCAGATCTCAATAAAAGTGCGATACTGATCGAAGCAGGAAATAGCATAGGGACAAAGAATGTATCTGGTGGTATTTTGTACTCCAAAAAAGATCCCCAAGGAAGGATCTATAATGTCGAAGATGTGTTTGGTTCAGATTTTACATCGAATGCACCAGTAGAGAGATTGATAAAGAAGTATCATCTACATGCTACTTCAAAGAATAAAATATTTACCATCGATATGACTCCACTTCATGACTACAAGACGAATTTTGCATATTCGGTTTTACTAAATAGATTGACCCCCTGGTTTGCAGAATTGGCCTCCGAATCTGCAGAGAAGCATGGTGGAGGAATTATCACAGGAGTGCATGTTTCGGATATACAATGGGCAGACAATAAGACAATTGTCAGAACTAATGAGTTGGAAGATTTCGCGGTAAGATCAATAATAGCTGCTGATGGAATAAACTCAGAGATAGCTCAAATAACATCAGCTCGTGGTAAATTCACACCAGAGGAAGTATATTTTGGGGTCAAGGTAATAATAAAACTGCCCGAGAAGATTATTGAGGAGAGATTTCATCTTGACTCCACAGAAGGATCCGCACATCTTTTTGCAGGGGACGTTACATTAAATCATGTTGGCGGAGGTTTTTTGTACACAAACCGTGATACTTTGTCACTTGGGGCCGTATATCACTATAATTCCCTTCTCTCAAATCCTGTTGCCCCATCTCAACTAATAGATGAACTAATCAAGAATCCCCTAATTAGTGAATATATCAAAGATGAAGTCACGCTGAGAAATGGCAATGAAGGTCTATCAAAAGAAGATCAACTCAAAGTTCATCTTGGCGTTAGCAAATTGATAAAGACATACAATGAGTTAAGGGACAAATACTTTTCCAATAATAATATGAAATTAATAGAATCTGGAAAATTCGGAAATTTAGAAGAAGTTAAATCAAAAATTGATAGCATCAAAAATGACCTGAATGAAAAATTTGGTGTAAAGTTTGTAAACAATTATGTTGAACTTGAATTTAGTTCGAAACTGATTCCGGATGGTAAGAGATGTATGATGAGAAAGCCTCATTTCAAGAATATTCTCTTTATAGGTGATGCCGCGGGGCGCGGGATTTTTATTGGTCCAAAAATTGAAGGTCTCAATGTTGGTATTGATGATGCAGTCAGAGCCGCCATTGCCATTTCACGTTCCATTGATAGCAATAATTTTGACTCTGATTACTTGGGAAATTTTTATGAATCTCTGGTAAACGAAAGCCCTTACACCAGAGAAATGAGCATGATAGATGAAAACTATTTGAATTTGTTTCTTGAATTAGTAAAAGATATTCCGATAGGAACTATTGATCCCAAATTATCCTTTGCTCTTCAAGTCATTAAAAATAAACACCTTCGTGGAATTTCCCTACGATTGGCAAATTACCTGGGATACAATAGAATTTTACCACTCATAGAATCAGAAAAAACATATGTACACATACCAATGTTATTAGCGAACAAACTGGGTGATACTGTTAATTCTACGTTTGTACCTTCAATTCCCACTTTACCAGACAGAATAGCAAATCTACAATATGATGATGACAGTGAATCACACATCATTGTTAATGACAAAAAAAGTGAGTTTATGAAAAAACTAATCTTACTTTGTCCTACCAAATGTTATAGTCTTGAGGGGAATGATGTAGTGTTACAACATGAAGGCTGTGTAGAATGCGGAACATGTTCCGTCGGAACTGTTTGGAAACATCCCAAAGGGGAAAAGGGAATAAGGTACAGATACGGTTAGGAATCTGACTTCCATTTAATAGAACAACCAATCGATGGATCAAAGTCTTTGTCTAATGCTTGTCCAACTAATACTTTTTTGACGTTGTTTTCCATTACGTGAACGCGGGGGGTCATCTCTGGTTCCATGGCATCATTTATTTTTCCATGAAATACAAGCCTTCTGTTCTCATCAAATAAGAATGGGTCAGGTGTACAAACAGCTCCATATGTCCTCGCAATCTGTTGTGTGTCATCAATAAGATATGGAAAATTCAAGTTGTTTTCATTTGAAAACTTTATCATGTTCTCGAAACCTTCATCTTGGTATGCAGGATCATTACTATTTATCCCTACAATTTGTAATTGAGACTCCGAAAATTTGTTCTGTAAATCAACTAAATCACCGATACGAGCTTTGACGTAAGGACAGTGATTGCAAATAAATACAATCAACAGGCACTTACTCTTGAAATCCTCAATAGAATAGAATTTGTCGTCTGTGCCCATTAATCTGAAAGAAGGAGCGCCATCATTCTTCTTTAATGTCTGACTTGACAATGTCTTTGCCATGTACATGATTTTTTGACATGCCTAATAAATTGTTCAATTTTTTGCTATTGCTGAAAAGTCAATAGACAGTATATGCCATTAATCAATATAAAAATAGTTTATTTGATGCATTCCATTTCATTTTATACTAAAATAGATTTACATTGGTGAAAATTATGTTAGTTTCTTCTATTACAAACTTATGATATTATCAATAGAACGTGAACTTCCTCAATGTGATAGACTGCTTTACAATAGATAAATATTAATACAATATCATTTGTTTCAAAATTATTTGGAGGCTGAAAACGTGAATAATCATACCAAAGACGAAACATCGTTTGAAAAAATTTTAGTTGTAGGTTTGGGGCAACTGGGTCTTCCTGTTGCCAGGTATGTTAGGGAAAAGGGATTTGATGTTTATGGTTATGACAACAATCCGCTTGTCATGGAAAATGCTGAAAAGCAATATGGAATAAAGAAACTTGACAATTTCAAGGATATCGATGTGTTTATGATATGCATATCTACCCACAGACAAGATGATATCTCCTCTCCTCAGATCGACGGGCTAATGGCCATTACAAGGAAAATAGCCAAAGAGGCCTCAAATGGAAAGCTCGTGTCTATTGAAAGTACTATTCCTAGGGGTACAACACGTAAAATGTTTGAAATACTCGAACATCGATTCCACGTAGTACATGCGCCCCATAGATGGTTTGCGCTTGAAGAAGATCTTCATGGCGTTAACCAACTTAGAGTAATAGGGGGAGTCTGTGATTGTTGTCTTAGAACAGGTATTAGATTTTATGATGGCGTCAATCATGCAGAAGAAAAACAAGATTTGGAATACTATAGTGGAAAAAAATCATACAAAAGTCTGGGAATATCAATGTATTCAGTTTCAACCGTTGAAATTGCAGAATTAAGTAAAATCGTTGAAAATGCCGACAGATATATGCAAATTGCGTTCGCCGAAGATTTGTATATGTTCTGTAAAGCAAATGGCATTTCATTCTCAGAATTAAGAGATGCGGTAAATACTAAATGGAATGTAAATATTCTAGAACCCAGGGATGGCATCGGAGGTCATTGTATTCCGAAGGATACACGAATGTTCTTAGAATCTTCTGAAATCAAGAGTAAAATACTGATAGCTGCCCAGGAAGTGGACAAGGATTATCGAAAATACATACAGGGAATGGTTAAAGACATGAACCAAGTAAACCGCTAACATTTTTCTATTTGTTTATCTTTCAAAATATTGACTTTTTATTAACAAATTATTTTTGAATCTAGTAATCAAATGATTTAGATTATTGTAGCTCTAAATTTAATTTAAATATTCATAATATTTGTGTATTAACATGAGTTTTGATAAAGTAAGGAATTCTCATAAAGAGAATAGTGAAAAAACAAGTGATAATACTGCCACTACTATGTATCTTAATTTTTCCTTCTATAAAGTCGATTCCAAATGGAGATGGCTTAATGATATCGGAAAGGAAGAAGCAGCAAAAGAGTTTTCGTCTCTAATTGAAGTTGCCAATACAAAAATGAAGGTTAGAACATATTCCACCCTGGGCCTGAGAAAAGAATCGGACTTTATGATATGGGGTATTTCTGATACGTTAGAAAAGATTCAGGTGCTAACGTCCAAGGTTTACGGCACTATAGTCGGAAAATATATTGAAGCTTCGGAAGTTTATTTATCGACATCACGTCCTTCAGTATATTCTAATCAAGTTACACCCAGTTTCATGAAAAACGATGAACCTTTGAAATACAATATCGTATATCCATTCATAAAGTCCAGAGAATGGTATCTTCTCCCCTTTGAAAAAAGGAGTGAAATGATGAAGGAACACATTAACGTTGGGAAAAAGTTCCCGCAGATAAGATTGAATACATCCTATTCATTTGGAATAAGTGATCAAGACTTTATGCTAGCTTTTGAGACTGACAATCTGATTGACTTTCAGGATTTGATTATCAAACTGCGTGAAACACAAGTAAGTAGACATGTTGTGAAAGACACGCCTATGATAGTTTGCGTTTATAAGAATATTTTTGATATAATCAAGAGTTTGGGATAAGAATGCTTGCTCTGAAAGAATGGTCGATTATATGTAAGGCGTTGGAGGATGGCAATCAAACAATCTTGCTGAGGAAGGGTGGAATTTTAGAATATAAAAAAGGATTTGAGATAAGACAAAAATCATTTTTATTATTTCCCACACTGGAACATCAAGCTGAAGAATATTTGCAATCAAAATATTTGCAGACGTACGATTTACTATTAAGAGGAAATAAGTCTGAGGATATTCAAAATAAAGCAAACACTGTGTTAGTCCTGGCACGAATTGAGGCGATTCAAGAATTTCATAATCATGAGTTGCTACCTAAATTAGAAAAGTATCATATATGGAATGAAAAGTATGTTAACATGAGAATGAATTATAATCCAAAAAAACCAATGAATGCACTCTTGCTTAGGATTTACAAGCTGCCTCAACCCATTTCGATAGATGTTAAACCTGAATGGGCGGGATGCAAGTCTTGGATTGACATTGATATAGCTGAAAAATATGGAGATCAATTTGGGAGGGTTCCTAAAATGTTTGACCAAAGTGAGCCGGTAATAAAAGACAAGGAATTTCAAAGAATATCTGAGAATTTTAGGGAGATATGGAATTGAAATACAGGCGATTAGGCAAAAGTGATATTAAAGTTAGCGAAATTGGATTTGGCGCCTGGACTATAGGTCTGAATTGGTGGGGTAAGAAGATTGAGGATGAAGAAGCAATTAGGATGCTAAAAAGTGCGTATGATTTAGGCATCAACTTTTACGATACCGGTGATATCTACGGGAAAGGAAAAAGTGAGAAGTTAATAGGTATTGCATTTAAGGATATGAGAAACGAAATAGTTTACTCCACAAAGTGGGGATATGATATGTATAACGCTGAACAAATTGGGCACAATGAGTTACCTCAGAAACATAACATTGAGTATTTACAATATGCATTGAGTCAGAGTTTGGATAGACTTCAAACAGACTATATAGACGTATATAGCTTGCACAATCCAAAAATGCAGGCAGTTACAGACAATGAATTGTTCAAGTCTTTGGATTCACTCGTTACCGATGGAAAGATTAAAAGTCACGGTGTCGCCCTCGGCCCAGCAATTGGATGGAAGGATGAAGGTTTACGCGCTATTAGTGAGCATAACATCACCAGCCTTCAAACAGTTTTTAATATTCTTGAACAGGATCCAGGAAATGCACTATTAGAAGCGGGAAAAGAAAAGAATGTTGGAATAATGGCACGTGTTCCTGATGCTTCTGGAGTATTAACAGGCAAAGTTAATGAAAAAACTACATTTGACAAAAATGATCATATAAGTGTCAGGAAAAGGGAGTGGATATCTCAGGCGCTAAAAAAGGTTGAAAA
>JAICQW010000092.1 GCA_025937665.1 Nitrososphaeraceae archaeon
AAGAATTCTACATGGTATTCAGCGAATTGTACAACAGCGCTGACAAAGGTCCATTCAATGGAACCAATGGAACAGCAGGATCATTTGCTCTTACCAAATTCATATCAAACAATCCAGACTTGGTACTGACAAACGGTATGTCTCACAAATACGTACCAGCAGTTGGTGAAGTAAACAAACTAGAGCTTAACAAAGACGCAGAAATATTCAAGGTAAAACCAGGTGAATTGACTCGTTGGTATATAGTTAATCCAGGACCAAACGATGGTGTTTCATTCCACTTTATTAGCGGAATGTTAAGCGTAAGAGATGGTAGCAACACAGCAAACAACGGCTTTGGAACACAGGACATCAATGACGAAACATGGTGGATTCCTCCAGGTTCAGGATCAGTAATTGAATCAACATTCCCAGAAGGCGGTGTCTATGTAGGTGTTGACCACGCAATGTCCGATGTTGTAAAAGGTGGCGCATTTGCAGTACTGGCAGTGGAGAACTCGACTGCAACTGATCATCCAGAAGGAACATGTGTCTCGGCAAAAGGTGAAGGTGTAGTCTGCACAGCAGCCGCAGCAGCAGAAGAACAATCTGAAGGTGCCGCTGGAGAAAACCAAACTGCAACCGATGAAGGAAATGAAGCAGAAGACGACGGTGCAAACAACGCAAACAACAACAATGAAAATGAAAATGAAAATAACGGAAATGAAGCACAAGACGGTGAAAGCGAAGTAACACAAAATGCAACAATGCTCAATACCACTGGCGGTAACACGACTGGTAACGGAACAACGATGGCTGGAAACTCAACTACAGCATCAGCATCCGGAAGCGAAATAGACATCGCTGCAGGATCCTCAGCCCCAAGTAATGCCAAATTCTATGAACCTCCAACATTGACAGTACCAACGGGTACCACAGTAACTTGGAAAAATAGTGATTCTACCCTTCATACCGTAACTTCAGGTAGTGCCGAAAGCGGCGTCTCAGGTACAGAATTCGACTCAAGTTACATGGCAGGAGGAAAAACGTTTCAACATACATTTAGCAGCGCAGGAACATTTGACTACTATTGTACTCTTCATCCTTTCATGAAGGGTCAAGTTGTAGTAAACTAACTCCTCTCTTTATCTTTTTTATTATAGGACTAAAAGTCAGAATTATTGTACATAGTATAATCTTCAACTATCTGTCAGCTACAACCAATAAACCTATGATTGTGGTATAGGTTTGAAATATGCCAAATTTTCAAGTTTTCAAGTTATAAAGTTCTTTATGTTTGTATTATCAAGCAAGATAGTCTTTTAATCTGCTTATGATTTTACTGTCCTTATCAAGCCTGTCGGGATCTTCACCTTCGGACAAATTGCGAAGTGCATCAATATTGATATTGATTTCCTTTTGAAATTTGCTACCACCCTTTTCTAGATCAGGCAAGATTGGATCATTGATATTGTCGAATAATCTGTTTACATCTCGTAGTGATAATATTGAAAGGACTAATTTATTATCATCAGGTGATATGACAGGAATTTCACATATGGCAGTTTTACTTACTATTTCAAAGTAATCCATAATTGGATCCAAGGGACGAAGCATGGGTGGATCATAAATCATGATAGATTCAACAGTCATGTTCTCTTGAATGGTTGGAACATTTACTAAATCCTCAAAATAAATCATTCCTTCAAATCTATCTTCATTATTAGTAACTACGAGTGATTTGGTATTAAGATCTCTCATTATCTGAACAGCGTCAGCAATCGTTGTATTACGATTTATGTTATAGAAATCTGAATTCATCACATCTCTTACAAGGTAATTTCTTAAATTTGAGTCATGTTTCTTAATACTTAACAATTGTGTTCTTATGTTGGAAACATAATTTTTGTAGATATAATTATTTTTACCTGAGATAATATTTGATATTATCACCGATATGACGGTGGGAATAAGCAATGTATAGCTTCCAACCATTTCAACCCCTACTACTATCGCAGAAATAGGAGTCCTAGTACTTGCGGTAAAGAATGCGAATATTGATATCAATGTAGCAGATGTTGTGTCTATGAACAGGAAAATTCCAAAAGAATGAAACAATGTAATTAATGCGGATCCAATAAGACCACCTATTACCAATGAAGGACCAAGTAATCCAGTAGTATTGCGTGAGGCATTAGAAACTGAAGTAGCAAATATTTTCATAGCGATTACTGGGAACATAATCCATAGTGGAAAGACTTCATGATTACCCAGCGCTGCGAGTTGTAACCACCCATAGCCTGTGCCTAATATTTCGGGAAAACCGATTGCAAATATGCCAATAATAACTCCACCTAGTGCAGGCTTTAGGTAAAGTGGAATTTTCATATTTTCAAAATGTTTTTGAAAAATCTGAACTGTTTTCACATATCCTATCCCAACTATTCCTATGATGGCAGCAATTACACCATAAGCTGCTATAGACTGAAGTGTTGTTTTTGTGATAAACTCCTGTGGGATATATAAGAAAGAAGGCCAATCCAAGACTACTCCTGAGACTATATAACTTGTTATTGATGCTAAGAACGCTGGATAAAGAGATTTGATAATGAAGTCTCTGCGATATAGTAATTCTAAACTAAAAATTGCTCCACCAAAAGGTAACCTCAAGATCCCCCCAATTGTCGAACCCATTCCCGCGGCAATTGCAATACGAATTTCTTCTTGGTCAAGTTTGAAAATTCTACCAATAATAGATGCAAGAGTGGAACCAGTATGTGCTAAGGAATCTTCGACTCCACCGCTAGTTCCACTTCCTATAGCCAGAAAACTGGAGAATGTTTTTAATGATGAGTTTTTTATACTTAATTTGTTTTTCTTGTTATGAAATTCATCACTAATCTCATCTATTCCGTTTTTGCCTAGCGAAGTTGATAATTTCATTGACAGCAACCCTATGAGTAGACCAATTAATCCTAAAATCACAGGAATAAGCCAGGGTTTTAACACATACAAGGAATATTCTGACGACAGGTTGGCCACATCTTCTGGATATGGTTGGATGTATCTCACCACATCATTAAGGAAGAAAGATGAAAAAATCCTCATAGCCTCATAAGCAGTAATTACTAGTAATCCAGATAAAACTCCAATGATTATTCCGATAACTGTCCATTTTCTCAGGTACACAAGATCAAGGGTTGTCCAGTCAAATCTACCCACAAATCTTTCTAAATATCTTGATAAATTCAATTTGGTTTATGGACATTGTGATGATATTATTGGCTCATATTCATTGAGCTCAGTTAATGTTTACAATTTTTGTTAAAATTTTTATCCTCAGATGTATCTCAAGAGACTGCTTCATTAGATATCAACTCATGTGTTGGGACTTGTATATCATCCTCAGGTTCTAATACTGATTTAAATTACTCAAAAATATTCAATAAAACAATGAATTCCCTTCTGATAGTAAGTGCGATAGTTTGCGTTATGCTATTATTATTTATCGCCTATGCATTTATCAACAATAGCGATTTCAAATTGATTGATGAAATTTCAAATTCTGATACTCGTTTAGAAATTGATACAACATCTGGGAATGAAACTGCCAATGAGACGGAAAACCAATAGTCTCAATTTCTATTTAATCTAGCTGACTTGAATCCTAATTTTGATAACATCAACTAGTAAATATCTCAGCTTACATTCAGGTCAAATAGTGCTTGTTCAGTTTTTATTGGGATAAAGTTAATTCCCATTACACTTACTTGCAATGAATATTGTCCATCTTGAGTGAATTTATATGGAATTTTCACAATACCTTCAGCCGTGTGAAGCAGCGGCTGACCGGTAATTGAGGATGCTCGAAAGACCTCATTGTTGTTATTGGTTATTGCAAAATCATAGTCAACATGAACTTGCACTGCTTGCGAAGATGGTTGTAAAAATGAAATCATGAATTGCGAGTTTACATTTTTTGTAATTGGAAAAGGTTGAATTTGTAAATCAATATTTAAGCTATTTCCATCTGTAGGTGCTTTGGAACCGGCAGCAGTAATTTGCATAGTTTTCAAAATTTGCGTGCCATTAGCCGTCGTGCCATTGGCTGAAATTTGCGTGCCATTAGCTATGGTAGTATTACTATTATTCGATAAAACCTGGACCTGTGAAAAACCGAAACCTGATTCCCTTAATGTGGGCATAATGACAAGTATAGTATAGGAGAAACAAATTAGAAAACATACCGCACTAATTTTTTTAATCATCATATGACATAGCAATAATTATTTAATAAATCTTACAATGGCCGAACCTGTAAGAATTTACTGTTGATTTAATTTCAATGTGCGCCATACAACCTGATTCTTGTTTGCAAGGTAATTAGTCGTAGTCCTGCTCTTTTAGTGATTAGCATGATTCGATATGGCTTTAGATTCATTAATTCTAATTTTTGAGCGTTAAGATGGAAGCAAACATTTTTCCCTCATTAAGTTTCTATATCTTTAATAAGTAAATTAGTAATAATTGATATGTCTATGTTTAGGAGTTCCTATACTGCGGTTCTTACTATATTATCACTGAGTTTTATATTGGCGGGAATCACCATGTTTCAATCAGCTTATTCACAAGTTCCTTCCACGTTTTCAGTATCATCTATCATACTTGGAAATGATAAACCAATCTCTGCGACAATTGATGAAAAAACGAGCAAGATTTATGGGATATTTGCGACTGAAAATGGAGCAAAAAATTTGATCTACGTTATTGACACTGTCCAGAACAAGGTACTAGATACCATTAAGATTGGATCCGATAAGAATGATTATCTCTCCAATATCGCACTTGACCCTGAAAGGGGGATACTATATGCGGCAGGCCAACATTTGGTTAATGAAAACGATACCACAATTGCATACGATACACTGTATTTAATAAACTCAACGAACAATAAATTCATGAGAATTCAATTATACGGTGAAACCGAAGAGGGCAAGGAAGGTTCCCTGGCGGGGATATCTGTTAATCCTGTTACCAATAAAATATACGTTGGTTCGTTATATCCTGAGGGCGGTAAGCCGGGATTGTATATAGTAGATGGAAATACATTAGAATCTGTTTACTTAGAAAAATGGCAATATGGAATTAAGGATATACAATTAGATCCAGAATCTAATTTGTTGTATGTTGGAGCAAAATACGACAACTTGATTTCAACAATAGATGAGTCAAACAACGAAATTATTGAGAATATAACAGTACAGAGTCCGATAGCACTAACTCTTAACGCAGAGGAAAAGATTCTATACGAAGCAGGTAGTGATGGGAAAGTTAATGCAATCGATCTCTCAAGCAAGAAAAACATTTCAAGCATACAGGGTGAATATGTAAAAAATATCTTGTATAATGCAAATGACAAGTTACTCTATATAGTTGACCAAAACATGACTAACATTTTAGCTAAAAATTCAAATGGCACTAAAAGCATGGTGATAGCAGTTAACACAACTAACAACGTTATCAATAAATTTGAAACAGGGTTTATAGTTGAGAATATCCTCATTAATTCCTCAACAGACCAAGCATATCTTTTAGGATATGATGGCGAGAATTCAAAACTATTCATTGTAAATTCGCATTAATGCAATTCGAGACTAAAAAATAACTCCAGAGATTTTTTATCTCATAGCTTTGAGTATCTATTAGACAAAATTAAGTAGAAAATGTATTCAGTATCAAGAAGAATGATGATTTCTAATAGAACTCTTTTTGTCCATTCAGATCATGCGCCTGCGGTATCATAAAGGTATACTATGATTCCTTCGATTAATGGAGTGACAAGACATATGCAAAAAGATACTTTTGTTTTGAATGTGGAACAAACGTTCTTGAAGAAAAGATGGAAAATAGAATCGCAGGGTGGTTTGGCATCTGTAAACAATGTAATGAGAATAACATTTATTCAGTTAATAATATCAAACAAAAGCCGCTAATTTAATTAGTATGATTGTTTTGACTGAATCCTCTTATTCTCTTATCGTCTCCCTCTCTCCTAGATGATCCAATAACTATATCCTATTTTCATTATCTTACATTGATGAACGGTATATCACAGAAAAATTCTTTCATTTACTCTTTTAGTTGTTTCAATGAATTTCTGGCTCTACGATGTGAGTAATATCTTTGAATTACAAAAATAGTCTTGATGCCCTTTTAACAATTTTGAATTTGGGTGGGAAAATTACGCAAGCCCCATGTCATGTATCACTAATGTTAAATGGATTAAGATATTATTCTATAGAAGTAACAGCAAACGGAGATCATTTCCTAATACAGGCCTTTGAACAAGAAGCATTTGATTTATTTCAACAAGTAATGACTATACTTGATGGAAAAAAAACCGATGTAAAAAAAATTGAAGTAATCTTCAGATAACTGGTTTTATTTTGGGTTTGGAGTTTGATCCTTTTCATCATTAAATACTACTCAACAAAATTTCGTTAGATTATTATCTTTGATTGCATGATCCAAACTATTGCAAGCAAATGGCAATGATTGGATCAATCTGACGGTTAAGTTTAGTAGTAACTGCAAGACATGTGGAAAGAAAATAGCAAAGGGTGAATTAGCCTTATGGTCAAGATCAAATAAATCAATAAAACATGTTGAATGCCATACCAGGGACCTGTCAAATCCAGCATTTGCTTTGGTTAATTCAAAACAACTAAAATGCGCTATCTGTGGTTCGTTAGCCGGATGTCCTGAATGTGAATTTGAGAAAGTCTGTGATAGATCTATTGTTTCACAACTCTGTATATGCAAGACATGCTATAATGATAAAATGCCTCTGGAAAAATATTATGAAGTTACTAACTCATTTGTCATTGGCAAAAAGTCATAATGTTTTCGGTATTATAGAATGAAGCTTGACAGATTGATAATATCCATACCCCGACTATTATTTAATTTTCTAGCTTATGAAAAGTAATTAAATAATGGGTAT
>JAICQW010000301.1 GCA_025937665.1 Nitrososphaeraceae archaeon
CTTCCTCTTACCTTGGGACTATCACTCCATGCTCCTGGAGTATTTGCATTGTATACTCCTCCGTCCCCAAACTTCCTCTTCGCAAGAGCCTCTACAGCATCTCTCATATTTTTATAATGAGGAGGACAATATCCTTCAAAGACTCCTTGCAATCCTGTTGGGTTAGGCAGAGACCATCTCTCATCTGTATCATATCTAAACCCTAAACCTGGCACATTTGGATCTCCACTGGCTCCTAACATTGTATGTCTGTCAACTCCGTCATACATCCATCCACCAAGACCCATCGCTTGTAAGATCAAAATTCCTGCATAGCATGACGTAGATAGTTCGGCTGTCAACTCAGCTAAAGAACCTTGTTCTATAGCAGTGAGTGGTAAGGCTTTATTTGTATCCACTATGTCTACAAATCTATCTATGTCGGGTATTGGTTTTCTAGCAATATCATCGTATAGAGGAAAACCATTTTGTGTGTAGAAGGCTATAGAAGACAGTGTGTGCTGAGCCAAATCACCTATCGGCATTACGAGAGTAGAGCCTTCGTGATTTGCTATCCACGTATTATGACCTTCCATATAAGGTTCTGATCTAGGGATATGTAATCGTTTATCAGAAAGTTTTCTTATTCTTTTCTTGTGCACAGAAAGAAATTCTTCTAGATCTACTTTGCCATCATGAATCTCAATCTCAGGGTGAAAATCACGTGTAGGAAAAATGTATGTTCCCTTATCATCCGTAAAGAATAATTCAGATGTAATGAAGCCAGCGGCTGAAGGAAATGTTCTGCCCACAGGACTTGCAGAATAATTAGAAAGTTTGGGAGCATATCTTTCATGTCGCATGATCGCAAAGTGCCAACCTGTTACTCCACCCATGTATGAAAGCAAAAGTAATTGTTCTATTTCGCTAAGAGGAAGAGGATCATGTTTTGATTTAAATGCAAGAACACCATCAGGGATCTCAGCACCCATACAAAATCTCCTGGAACGCCTTCCTGCAATTGCTTCCATCAATGGAAATTTTAGTAGTTCGTTTAATGTATCGTTGATAGATTCATTTTTCTCCAAGGAATATTAGGTATGAGGGGGGAGGATATAACTTGGATGGTTAGTTATCAATTGCAATGGACCAGGAGATAAGATAATTGTTAATAAGACAAGTCTCATATCTGGTTTATCATATAAATAAAAGTTCCTCCATTGTTCTTCTGCTTCTGTTTTTGGTAGATCTGTTTGTTTGTCACTACTCTTACCATAAGTTTTCTTCTCTTTCACTATTGGAATTCTTGTCTTCCTCATCAACAAGATCTTCCTTATTTTCATGATAGACCAATGGGTCTTGTATGTTATATCCATTATAAAGAATGGTTCTAATTTTGAAATGGAATAATCATCGATCATCAAATCTGCTAATGCTGATTATTTCTAACACAGTAACATACTTTGAAACTGTTTCTTTTACTAGTTCAATAATATGATTTCTATTTATCCACTTGGGAGCAGAAAATTCGCCGATAACCAAATTGTTATTCTCTATATTGTTATGTCCAGGGCGGATAGTATAAAATGTAACCTGGTCGCCAAAGTGTTTGTCTTTTATTTCGGCCTCAATACTGTCGAAATCTTCGTTGTCTATGTTTTCGTCAGAAGGATATTTACATATAACCTGAAAAGGTCCAGAATTCACTAACGAGAACTCCTTGTTAGATGATATATCTTTATGGATATTAACTCATATATTCGATTAGACTGCTTTGTTGTCTTTTTGTAATCTTGTGTACATAATTTAGGTA
>JAICQW010000073.1 GCA_025937665.1 Nitrososphaeraceae archaeon
ATTAATAGTATAATGCAGAATCGATTTTAATTAACTGATAGTTTAGAATATTTGATCTTGATACCAAATAATTTATTCATTTTAACCTAACTACTGGAAGTATCAGTAAAATAATAACCAAGGCTCCTAATAACCAAGCCATCTCATACCCCAGGCTGCTCACTATACTGGAAAATAAGACCGGAACCCAGAAGACCCCGAATAACGAAACACCATTTACGAAACTTACGGCAAGGGTCTGATACTGAGGTTGTTCCTTGTTGATTTCTTTTGCTTTTGCATATACTATTACAAAACCTGCAGATAAGAAAAATCCTGTTATAAGGATCGATGCCGTGATAACATATAGTGAATCGGTAGCAAAACCCACCAAACTGGACGCACTAATGATACCTGAAATCAACAGTAAATTCCTTGCATTCCCAATCTTGTCGTAAAGTTTCCCGAAAAATGGAGATGAGACAAGGGCAACAATTAGACTTAGGCTTCCTATCAACCCGGCATCAATTGGATTAATCTTTAAATGATCTACAAAGTAGAATACACTAAAAGTCAAAATCATACTCGATCCTGCTTGAAATCCTAGCAATGTGATTCCAAGGACTATTAATGATTTGTTAAATAAAGTGCTAAAAACATGAGATACCTTAATCTTAAACTCATTCCTTATTTCATCGGCATCCCTTAGTAACGTACTGCTTAGAATAATGGCAGTCGATATTCCTAACCCCCCACTCAAAATAAGTGTCGATCTCCAACCAAAGTGTTCAGCCAATATCACCCAACTAAATAATCCAATAATTCCGCCCAAGGCATGGGCTGAATTTAGTAATCCAATACCTAGTCCTTCTGATTCCTTTCCTAAATATCTCGAAACTAGGATAACACTTGGACCAAAGAAACATGCCATTCCTAAACCAATTATGAATCTCAACAGAGTGATTTGCGAAGTATTACTAGCTAATCCAGTTACTAATGCTGCAGATGAGGCAATCATGATTCCATATATGGCAATCTTTCTAGGACCATACTTTGCAGCAATGATTCCTGCAGGTACTTGGAACAGACCTACACCAATGAGAAAGCTAGCACTTATTATTCCAAGCATGGCGATATCTTCTTTAAAATCAGAAGCGACTAGGTAGAAGATAGAAGCAATGTTAAACCAATTGATTGTATATACTACTCTTGCAAGCATTAATGAAAGAGTTGCGATTTTATGTGACTTCATAATATGAATACATTTCTCTGAAATTGTATTGTCTGTAAATAAGGACTGTTTATACGTTCTATTGTCAAGAAACTCTAGTTTTGACCCATGACTACGTAATATTCAGTAATGTCTTCGAAAGCTTTTATTTTTTCGTCTTTTATTTGAATAGTTTCCATATTGAATTTTTTTGAAACCTTTTCCTTTGTATATTGCGATATAACGATTTGATCGGCCTCGGCTATCCCTTCCATCCTGCTTGCCAAATTCACATGAGTTCCTATCACTGTAAACTGGTCCCTTTCTTGACTTCCCATGAGTCCAACTAAGACAGAGCCGGTATTAATCCCGCATTTTATATCTATATTTGTATCAAAATTAGTAACCGTACTCCAAATATCCAACCAATTTTTTTTAAAAAATTGGAATGCCTTCTTTATCTCTAGAGATGCGATAATCGCATTCGAGGCACCAATTGAACCGTCATCATCCGTCTCCTTGAATCCAAAATACGCCAGTATGCCATCCCCAATGAATTTATCAATTATTCCACCATATTCATGTATAATTGGAACGGCTACACCAAGATATTCATTGAGAAATACCGCAATGAGCTCTGGATGGTCTTTAAAGATTTCAGTCAATTTTGAAAAATTACTGATATCCCAAAAAACAATGGTCATTACTCTATTCTGGATTAGGGTTGCATGAGGGTCACTCAGATATTCAATAATTGCTGGGTCCAGTTGTCTTTGAAGACGAGTCAATATTTTTTGATTTGCATTGTCGGATATTGACAAATTTAGGTCGTCCAAAAATCTAGCCTTCTCGTCTTCTGTCATCTGGTCCTCGGGTTTGGGTAACATCCCAATCACGCCTCTTTCAGAAGGATGCATAGTGCAGTAATATGGTATACTTTGTTGATTACTATCGATCTTAACAGTTGTAGATTCCCCCGGCAGCATGCTTCCAGTTTGAAAGAAAGGACTTGGCAAAGTAGAGTTCGCATCCCCTGAAGTCAAGTTATGTACCTTTGTATCTCGATTGATCCAAGTTATTGATTCACCTTTGACAATCTTGACAATCCTAGGCTCAAAGTACGTTATTTCTTTAGTATTCTCTTTGAATTTAGGAATAACTACAAATTGTTTCAATCAATTCTAAATAATTGACAGGGAATATAACCTTACTTTCATTCTTTTTACCCTAATTTGGTTTCAGACGTTCATTTTATTAAAACGTAAACTAGACAATAAAACAAATACGATGTTCAAGATGCACAAGAGATCTGTATTTCAAGAAAGACATTAATTATAGTATCGGGCCTTTACAATTTATGGAAGGAATTCAAAAACTAAAGTGTAGTTCCTGTGGGATTACATTCATGTCTGAAAATAATAGTCCACTTTGTCCTACATGTTCTGAAAATGCAAGTGCTCATAATCATGGAGCAGAACATAGTTGTGGCTGTGGTGGTCACTAACCACTTTTTTTAAGTTTTGATTAATACTATTTCAAGTATCAAGCTCTTGAAAATATTTTATTTTGTTCCCTTTAATAGCTTCAGATCAAGAATGCTATTGAATTCATAACCAACTTACTATATATGATTCAATGTAGTTGTTATGTCTTCCTAAATAACTACAATTTCCAACTCGTCATAAGCATCTTTCACCGATAGCTCAACCAACGTATCCTCGTAAATTAATAACCAATCTCTTAAGCCAACTATTGGAAGCTTTCTCACAAATATTTTTCCTGTCTCGATTAGAATTGCCTTTAAATACGCAAATTGCAAAGGGATTTGATTTTCGGGATTTTTTATTTTAAAAAGACTCTCTTGAAGTTCTATGCCAGGGCGACCTCCCTGAATGTTTACTGTGACGTTTTCAGCATATCTGTTTTGTATTTTGGCTGTTACATAGCTCTGTCCTATTTCAAATCGATCTATATTCAATAGCACCTGAGATCTGACAATAGGTGGCTTTGGTATTTCATGAAATAATACTTCAGATATTGCGTCAAAGAACAAGTCTTATATCAGCATTAAGTGGATATTATTCTATATACAATTTTCTATGGTTCTTCAATGAAAACTTTTTTCAAATCAATGGCCTGGCAGGTTTTTAATTAAGCGTAACTTTTCAAATACTATTTAATTTGTTTTATACCGCAAATTTGATTCATATTTTATAACATTTTAATATATTATTTTGACTTAGTCTACCTGTCTTGATCACTCTTGATGAGCTAATATTGTTATATGATTACTTTGGGTATCTTGGTATTTTATTAGTGAGCTTTATCATCAGTATATTGTTCTTTCTACCAATACCTTACTTTCCACTTCCTCTCATAGCAGCTTTTAACAAGAATCTGGATCCACATATCATCTCTCTTTCTGGAACGGTTGGTGCTGTTGCCGCAAAAATGATCATATTTTATCTTGCGTACTCTGGACGCAATTTCATTTTCAAAAAATCAAAAGGAAGAACATTGTCACTTCAAAAACTCCTAGGCAAATATGGATGGATAGGAGCATTTGTTGCCCCAATAATTCCATTTTCTGAAAATTTCATCTATATCACATTGGGACTTACAAAATACAACCCATGGAAGTTTGCAGTATCAGTATTTGCTGGAGTTTTCTTATATAACGAGTTTATAGTATGGCTTGGAGTATTACTGGGGCGGCCATTTGTTCAAAGCATTATTTCACAATTTACAAACACAAGCAATCCTGCTGCCCTTATCATAGCCGTAATTCTTAGTGGTGCTGGAGTACTGGTTACGTTATATTTGCTGGTAAAAATAAATTGGAACAAGATTATTGGAAAAAGGTTTCCATGGACCAGAACTGATAATTCAGATGAATAATCTACAGATATCTAAGGTAAAAGACCTGTCACTAGCATGTTATTCTAGTTACTTTTTAGGATACCAAACTAGATTCATTATCATATTACTGGGGTCCGTCGAACACGTATAAGTAAATCTTAATTAGATATAAAGTTATTTTATACATATTGCATTATTGGGTAGGCTCATTTTGTCGCATATTGGATAAGAGACAGGGAAATCCGTTATTTCCTGGTGGTGTCGCAGCTATATCAGACATCATCAAGATAGTTGCCGATATAGGAAATCATATTCCTGATAAATCATGGATGCTATACTTACTGGAATTGTTCAATATTCGCAATAATCCTATTGAGTTGAATTTGATATGTCAGTTTGATAATCAAGATTATTTTGAGGCAATTTTCCAGGGCATTAATAGATACAGATTCAAAAAAGTATTACCAGTAGTTGGTCATTCATACCTGCGAATGATAATGATGTACAAGAAAAACAGACTGATTAGATATAGTCTTACTGATCAGGTCAATGGAGACACAGAAATCTTTGATTTTCCTATTGATAAAATCAATTTTGATTATGTTGGGGGTAATCAATTTACCGGAATTGAGTGGTGGAACAAAACAGGTAATTTCCCTTATTCAATCAGATATAATGTAGAAGTATCTCAGCTTATGTTTGGATTTTTAGACAAGACCGATCCTGAGTCAATTACTTTTGTTCCTCATAATTCATTGATACCAAATAATGATAACTCCGGGGCAGCTTATCCTATATCATTTCGAAATATAATGTTAAAGGATGGTTGTGTTTGTTACTCAGTTGAACCAGGCAAATGTAGTAATGGAATTCATTATAGTATCTAATAGTACTGCAAATTTGACTATGAATGTTAACAGACAAATAAATCTGACTGAAGTTAAAATAAATGCTCTCCAGATTATCAATTTTAAAAATCAAAGTTTAAAGCATACTCTATCCGAACTATTTTAATTGATAGGATGGATTGTTCTTATATTAGCTATTCTAATTGTTTTGGCAATGCTTGGATTAGGTTGGGAAACATTCTTTAGTGGTGTGAAGAAAGGTGCAGAGAAAATCAGTAATCTTCCACAAGTAAAAAACCTAACCGATAAAGCAAAAAGCGAATTTGATAATATAGTTGGTAACTCTACAGTTGATATTATTGCAATTTTTTAGAAAAGAAAAAATTTGTAATCTCTGACTGTGTTATGAAAGGGATTTGCCAGCCCCGTGTTTGGCATCCCTTCCATCATTGTTGATGTATTTGGCACTTTCGGTGAACGGACCAAAAAACGAGAGTTCTTCCTTGATTAATTGTGCACAACAAAATTTAAAACGATTTACTGGATCTCGGTCTGATGAGCTTCTTAAATAATTTGTTGTCTTACAGTCAAACTCATAATAGAATACTCCACAATGGAATTCCTATAGGTAAGAGATTTAAGTGATGGAGACAAATATTATACATGTTCTACACCACCTTGAAAAATAGAGGGTATTTGAATGGCACAAGAAATATCAGGTAGCGATAATCTAAAATGTCATCTATGTGGTATTATGTTTGCCACTCAACAAGAAAAGCAACAGCATATGAAACTGGAACACCAGAATAAAGAAGAGCCCAGTGGGGTTGGTTAAATAATATCATAAAGCTTAATTTTTAATTCTAATGAAATTTGAGGCGGTAATAGGTTAATCATCATAGACGTAATTATAATTACTTTAGATGGTAATGTTCTAAAAATTATTTCATTAAGCGTTTCATATTGTAACTGATTTATAAATATTAAATCACTTATTAGAATATGAGACATTTAGGCTATTGGGCATCACAAGAACAGTATTCAATGCAAGAACTGATTAATTTTGTGCAAGAAGCCGAAAAAGGAGGGTTTGAAACAACGCTTACTAGCGATCATTTTCATCCATGGTCTCACACTAATGGTCATGGAAACTTCACATGGGTATGGATCTCAGCTGCTGCTGAAAGAACAAAAAAAATGAAATTTATAACTGGGGTTACTGCAGCTGCATATCGATACAATCCTGGAATAATTGCACAAGCATTTGCGTCATTGGATGTATTATACCCAGGGCGAATTGGACTAGGTGTGGGTTCAGGTGAAGCAATGAACGAAGTACCTTTAGGATTTGATTGGCCTTCTGCAGAGATTAGAGTTGAAAGGGCAACTGAAGCTATTCAAATTATAAGAATATTATGGAATAAGAACAAAACTAAAAGTTTGAATAATTCAGAAAAATTTTCAAATACTGATTCTACTATTCACAACAGTAATCAAACTAGCATAGATAAGGATGGGTTTGTAACGTTCAATGGTAAATATTTCAAAATAAAAAAAGCAAAATTGTATACTCCTCCCGCGACCAATATTCCACTATATATGGCAGGTTCAGGTTTACAGGCAATTAAAACTGCCGCTAAACACACTGATGGCTTGATTACAACTTCAAAACCTGAAGGAGCCAAAGAAGTATTCGATATATTTGATAATGCAGCGCTGGAAGTAAACAAGGATCCTGTTTCACTCCAAAAAATAGCTAAACCAAAAGTCTCTTACTCTGAGGACTATGAGAAAGCTTTCAAAGCGTGCGAGTTCTGGCGTACTACACAAATTGAAGACGCATTTGATACTGATATAAGTGATCCAAGGATTTTGGAACAAAAAGCAAAACAAGAAGTTTCTGATGAAGAACAGAAAAAATCAACAATAATAGTTACTTCTATTGAGGATCTAATTGCTCCAATCGAAAAATATTTTCAAGCAGGATTCACACAGATATATATTCACAGCACCAGTCCAGACGAGATTGAATTCATTAGATTATTTACAAAAAAAGTGCTGCCCTATTTTCAAGCTCGATGAGAAGCCGTCTTTAGGCATTCTACATTGACTTGGATATCAAATTCATTTGCTTAGATGATTTCATTATCACAAGCGATATTCTGGAGAAGGGCGCCAGTCCGCTGTTAGTGATGAACTTCTAAATGTAATATTGTGTAAGTGTAAGATATTGGCATTAGCTAGGGTTTCAGAAAAAGATAGAAAAAACATTATTTGGACTTTCATGGAAGAGTTATGGGAAAATTATGTGAATGCTAGGGAAAATAATTTGCCAACCACATTCAATCTCTTCGTTTTCTTTAATTTCGGAATTTTAAAGGATGGCTTTACGGAGAATGATAAGCTTTCTGTTATCAAAGGGTATGCAAAGGAAAAAGGTTTCATCAAAATTTTAGACACCGAAGTACACATAACTAAGAAAGGGCTAAAGGAATTTCAAAAAGATATCCACGACTGGGATATAAACACGTGAAATCTTGATGTAGGATAGCTCCACCATAATGTACGATATATTGAAGGTAATGGGTAAGTTTACACAGCTACATTTTTTCTGAAAGTTGTTGCTTCATTTTCTGAAATTCAGATTCACTCAAGATCCCCTTCTGTTTTAATCTAGAAAGTTTTTCAATTTCATCAGCAATTGAAATAGTGTCTATACTACTTGTTGCTTCACCGGTGCCATTATTTTTCATTCGTCGCCTTATTATTTCTAAAAGCTCTTCAGCCTTGTCTTTCGGGAGAGCTTCAATTACAGCTCCGTGATCGTCTTCCCCGCCAATATTTTCATCCATCAGTCCTAGCTTGCTCTTGTTTACCAACGTCGGAGCCTCAAATAATATAGTTGAGGTAAGAATTCCCTTCTGTAATTTAACGCTAGTTATAACGTCGTACGGAATATCAATGAGTTCCGATTTTAAGCCCAGCATGTAAGGATCTCTAATAATCACTCGTTTGTCAGTTGCTATGACAGTATTTGGTGTTAAAGCTGAGCCACCAGGCATCAATCTTGATTCCCTGGCTACAAGCAATACTTTTTCGTCGGAGTTTAATATTTTCTCAATCTTCTCAATTTCATTTAATTCATTTCCATCAGTTATATCAGTATTAAATGAACGCTTTTCATCCGCTACCAATTTATACACTATATGAACGCTCACATATTTAATAAAAGCTCCCGTTAAAATTCTAAATGTATCTGGGGACAATATTTACAACACTCGAAATTGATTGTTGGAGTAATAGTACAATTGGTTAAGATCATAAAAATCAGAAAACCTAATTTATACCGCTTAAGCCGAACGATAGAATAAGACCAACAAGTTATTCTTAATGAGCAAATGAATGATTTCTCCTGGAATAACAGATTTTTTATGATAACATAATTTTCATCGACTGTTTATCCCTAATCTTGTATTATGAGTTGATTTTTCCTGGATAAAACACATGTGATATTAATCTGTGATAACAATTATTACAGACAAACATATCTAGAAATTGATTTAACGAATGAATATGTTTTCTACAATAGTCACATTTCATAGTTTCCAATATGATATTATATGCATTAGAATTTAAATAGTTTTTAATAATAATTTAGGCAAATATTTTCTTGATTAATTTTCTATATTATACATCTAGTGTTATCGAACATCCGTGCCTAAAATTAGA
>JAICQW010000059.1 GCA_025937665.1 Nitrososphaeraceae archaeon
AAGTATGACGACGGTTTCCTAATTTTGGAATCTTCAAATGTTTCAAGTTTTGTATTCTTGAGTTCAGGTGGTATTGAGATATAAACTCTCAACCTCTTTAAAGCTGTTAACCCACTAGATTTCCTTTTTGGTAACATACCTCTAACCATCTTTGTAATGATTTTGTCAGGTTTTCTTGGATGAAATGGACCGTGTATGGGATTTGTATTAGATGCAATTTCTAGATATTCTTTATATATTTCAATAGTTTTGTATCTATTTCCTGAAATCATGCTTTTTTCTGCATTTACTACTCTGACATGATGTCCTTTGAGTAAAAGTTTTGAAACATGAGAACACATTCTCCCTGCGATGCAATCTTTCGCATCGACCGTCACAGTTTGATTAGGTTTTTGTTCTTGCTCAGTAATTTGTTTAACCAATTATTCTAACCCCCTTACCGTCTGGATACTTCTTTATCAAGCTATCAAGAGCGAGTATATTTCCACCCGAATCAAGTACTTTTCTTGTAGCAGTCTCTGAAATACCAAAACACCAAATCGTAAGCTTGTGACTTATTTCACCAGAACCCAATATCTTTCCAGGTACTATTACAACTTCTTTATCCTTAGTAACATTAGCCAATTGACCAATGTTAACTTGACTTCTGTTCGATCTTGACCTTGAAAGCTCCTTTATTACCGCTTTCCATATTGGAACCTTATTCTTCTTTAACGCATTTCTTAGAGTCCAAATCGTATTGCTCAATGTATCAGGAAACATGAAATATTCTCGCTATCCTTAAACCCCAAATAAATCTATACCTAAATATTCTTTGGCAATGACAGAGATTGAATAACACTATCAAAATCTTTGATTTTTGATCCGAGTATTTTCGCTGCCTCTACTACTATCTCTTCTGGTGTCAGTGACCCATTGGATTCTATTACAAGTATAGAATCTTCTTCCTTCTTGCTATCTTTTACAACAGCTACTGACGTTGGCTGCCACTTTGCATGGGATTTCCCAGTCCCTAACCTTGCATATGCTTCAAACTTTAATTTTTGACCTGGAGCTAAGGACACTATTGGTATTTCGCTATTTACAGGCTTAACAACGTCGTCCTCGGATATCAAATCTGCAGAGGTAATTACTTTGGTCTTATCTTGAGATTCTGCATCTAATACCAACAGTACTCTGCATTTGGAACAGCCAAGCGTGCTTTTACAATCACAAATATGAGGTAGTACGAACCTCTCAAGGTCTGTTCGTAATGGAATAAGCCCTAATCTATGGGCGATAGCCTCATCATGCATTACAGACGAGTTTTCAAGTATTACTACATCATCAATCGCAAAAGTAGGAACTTGACTGATAGATAACCTCCTTAATGCATTGACATATTGTCTTGGAATGTCACTAAATTCAATAACTATATGATTATTATCTGTTTCAAGAATCTTAATCGTATCCAAAGCGTCCACGAAATTTTATTAACGAACACTTAAAAATCTACCGAAAATATCATGTCAATTCCATCCTTTAATTGCATAAGATCAAAAGATTAATGCCCTTTGACTATTATTATTGTTCAATTGAATAACCTCACAAAGTTGGAATATTATGGAGTATCTCCTTATGAAATAGAGGCGCTCTATAGCAGTCTGGCGAGATTTTCTGAGGTCGATGAAATAAAATTGGATGATTGTGAATATTTAAGCTTCCTGAATATCGAGTTTCCCTCTCCTTACGATGATAATTTTTTCCAATCGTTTGGTTTTGAAAATTGGCAGAGGATAAAGTATATTTTTAAGGAAATGAAGCGTAGGAGAGGCAAAAAAGATTTCAAGCTTAGCTTATCATTTTCGGGAAAAACAGACAGTAATTCAAAGCTGGTCTTCTCACTAACTGGAGACATAGGAGCTCAATTTGAATATGCACTTGAAAAAATAGCACATATGGTGGATTCTGTTAACATCAAAATCAAGAATCTTGAGACAAACAGGCACGTCATGTCATATACCTACGATGTAATAACCATGAAGTGGGTATTATCTGAGAAATTCTAATGATTGCAAAGTTTGAAACAAGATGCATATTATGTGTAAGAAAGGCAATTCAGGAAAAATTCTGTGAATATCATTATGAAGCATTACAATCCCTAAGGGATCATTATCAAGTTTGGAAGAATAGTTATGGTGAAATAACCTGGTGCGACTATCTCACTAGACTGCAGGAAATAAAGTATACAGGAAAGTGGGTCAAAGATGTTATTGAAATAGAGTTAAGAAACGTAAAAAATGAATGAGATTATGTAGTTTTGGTTTACATTTCTCCCATGCCAGGAGGCATGCCGCCAGGAGCACCGCCACCAGATTTACTTGAAGCTATTACATCATCTATCCTTAGAATCATTGATGCGACTTCTGTAGCTGATTTTATGATTTGCTCCTTAACACTGAGTGGTTCTACAATATCTAGCTTGGACATATCTACAATCTTTGCGCTTCTTGCATCAATGCCACTCCACTTTGATCCTTTTGCTTGTTTGGAGCGAAGTTCTGTAAGCGTATCTATGGGATCCATTCCAGCATTTTCTGCCAAAGCAAGTGGAATAACTTCGAGTGATTCTGCAAACTTCTCTGCTGCTAATTGTTCTCTTCCAGATAATGTTGAAGACCACTCCCTTAGTTTTCCTGCAACGTAAGATTCTGGTGATCCGCCACCTGCAACTATTAATGGTCTCTCAATGACATCCTTGGTTACCATTAGGGCATCATGTAATGAGCGATCGGCCTCATCAACGACTCTTTGTGAGCCTCCTCGGATAAGAATGGTAACAGCCTTTGGATGCTTGCATCCCTCAATGAAAACCCACTTGTCAGTTTCAACCTTTCTCTCTTCTACGAGATCTGCTGAACCTAGATCCTTGGAACCCAAGTCTTCAAGATTATTAATAATTCGGGCACCTGTTGCTCTGGCCAATTTTGTCATATCACTTTCTTTGACCCTTCGAACAGACAAGATATTGGATTTGGCCAAATAATGCTGCGCAACGTCATCAATGCCTTTTTGACAAATAGCTACATTGGCACCTGACAAAATAATCTTGTCTACCATACTTTTTAGCATCTTATTCTCTTCTTCCAGGAACATCTTCATTTGATCTGGTGAACTAATGTTGATTTTGGCATCAAATTCAGTTTTCTCTATTTCTAGAGCAGAGTTGACTAGGGCAATTTTTGCCTTCTCAACCCTTTTTGGCATTCCGCCATGTACAACTTCCTTGTCAAGTACAATTCCTTTGATTAGTTTGGTATCTCGTAATGAACCGCCGGCTTTCTTTTCAACCTTGACGTCATCAATATCAACACTAAAACCAGATTCTCTTGGTTCAGAAACCTGTAAAGCTGCATTAACAACCACTTGAGATAACTCATCAGATTCTTTGGACACAAGTTTGGTCTGCATTGATGTTTTTGCTATCTTTATTAGTTCAGCTTTGCTGCTAGCGTCTATTTTTTGTGCTATCTGATTATAGATTTCGATGCTCTTTAACGCGCTCTTTCTATATCCATCAACAATAATAGTCGGATGAACATCTTTATTGATTAACTCTTCAGCTTTCTCTATCAATGCGCCTGCCAAAACTACTACAGATGAAGTCCCGTCACCTACCTCATTGTCAGTAGCTTTGCTTATTTCCACCATCATCTTTGCCGCGGGATGCTGAACGTCTATTTCCTTCAATATTGTCGCACCATCATTGGTAATAGTTACGTCTCCTAGTCCATCTACTAGCATCTTATCCATTCCTCGTGGACCCAGAGAGCTCCTTACGACTTCTGAAATCAATTTTGCAGCTGCGATATTATTTTTCTGTGCATCACGGCCTTTAGTCTGACTTGCTCCTTCTTTCAATATCAAAACAGGCATACCGCCTGCTGAACCTTGTTGAATTGACATTAATTATATCATATCTCCTAAAACTTAATGTAAAATCCAGTTTTTCGCTTATTTTAAATTTCCGACGTATAAAAAATAATTTAAAACAAAAAATCTAAGTAAACAGTTGATCGAATTTTCCCTCCATCAAGTCAGAATAGATTTCTTTAGCAGGCTTGTTTTCCACTGTAATTCCGCTACTTACACAAGAACCAATAATTTCCTTAACACTTGATTTTATGGTTGTTGCGTACGAAACGTCAATCTTCATCTTAGCTATTTTTACTATTCCTTCCATGGAAATATTTCCAACATAGTCCTTTCCTGCTGTACCAGATCCTTTGGAAACATTTGCTTCCTTTGCTATTAAAGCGGTAGTTGGAGGCACGCCGACTTCAACATTAAATTTCTTTGTATCTGGATCAATCTCTACTTTTACAGGAACTTTCATTCCTTGAAATTCTTTGGTTTTTTCATTAATCGTATTAACAACTTGCAATACGTTTATACCCATAGGTCCTAATGCAGGTCCAAGTGGAGGTCCAGCACTAGCTTCGCCGCCACTAACAAGAGCAGAAATAGATTTTTTTTGTTCCATATCAGACCATTTTTAGATTTATGTTCTTTAATTTAATAGTTATTGTAGTCATCTTACGTGGATTTTTTCAAATAATTTGCATCAACTGTAACAGGTATCTGGTAAGGAGAATCTAACAATAACACGGTTGCCTCTTGCTTTTCATAATCAACCCTTGTTATCTTGGCCTTCATGGATTTGAATGGTCCAGCGATGACCTCGACTGTATCATCTATATTCAATTCTGATACCACAGGTCTTTTTACTAAATAACTCTCAATATCTTTATAGGGTAATTCTCCACGGATCTGCCCCTTGACATGTCTAACCCCAATAAGAGCATCATAAGCGATATTAGAGTTAGGGGCCTCGATTATTATGTATCCCTTGAAACTATCAAGTAGCAAGATAGAACGTACATCAATCTTCTTTGAATTTATCCGATTTTGAGCCAAATTTACTACAATATGTTCTTGACCACCAGTTGTTCTTATCGCAAAGAATTTTGAATCTGATTCCTGGCTCTCAGTTTTTATTTGCGAACCTTCAGGTTCACTATTGCTATCAGATGATTTACCATTGACTGTCTCTAATTCGGTAGCATCAATTTCCGAAGTGCTTTCTTGCATAATATCAGTCGTTTCGGAGGTAGTTTCTGTTTTGATATCCGGTTTTTCAGCAAACACTTTGTCCAGATCATCAAAATTCTCTTCTTTTCCGATGGTGCTACCTTCCAATTATCTTCAGCATACGATAACTGGGTACAATTTATAAGTTTAATCAAAAGCCGGATTATCTTAAAAACAACCTCACATACAATGAATGGATGGAAAGAATGGATGAACATCAGAATGTTGGATTACCTCAGTTTTGCATATTTTTCCTTCTTGATGCAATTGAAGCTGCAAAATAAATGACAAAGCCGCATATCGCCATTATTAATCCATATAACGACAAAGAACCTTTACTCAAATATGTTCCAATACCTACTATTATGGCTCCCATGACAAGCAGGAGCATCCCTACTCTAACATATTTTGGAATATTCTTGGTCAACTTCTTTTCTTACAGGCATTTTAATTTTAATATCTAATATAACTTGTCATATGAATAATATCTAAAATAGCCTGTGCTAGGAAAACATCACATTTTTATTTACCGATATGTTAAATGTCGTTACCAAATGAAGATAGCAGTCGTTGGAATGGGAGTCGCAGGAGCTTATCTTATGAACGGCTTAAGTAATGATCATGACAATTACGTTAAGGGGTTTGAAAGAATGCCTATTGAAGATCATGATGCAGTTTGTGCCTGGGCAACTTGTGAAAATATAATGGAAGATCTGATAAAGGAATGTGGACTGGAGTTTAATGACTATATTTTACATGAGGGAAAAAACATGAAGGTGGATATGGGCCAAAGTGGTAAAGAGGATAACACTATTAATGTTGGGCTAAAAGGGATGGTAACTTATGACAAAATAAGATTAATCAAGGACATGACAAGGGGTACTAACATCCAATTTGGTATTATTCCAAAAAAAGAGAATCTTGAATCAGAGTTTGATCTTATTATTGATGCCACAGGCTTTCACCGAAATTATTTACCACGCCCGCAAAACGAAATGTGGATACCCTGTATTCAGTATAAAGTGAAATATCAGGGTAAAACTCCTTTTGATGATTTTTACTTGAAAGCTTTTCCCTCAATGAAGGGCTACTTTTGGTACTTTCCATTAGAAAATGGTTATGCACATATCGGAGCTGGAGATTATGAACGAAAAAACAACAATGTATTTGTTGATGAATTTTTGAAAAAACACAAATGTGAAGTAATAAAAAAAGTTGGTCGTCCAGTCAGAATAAGCCCGCCCAAAAATTCCGAACCTTTTACTGATGGTCGGAAAACTATTGGAGTCGGTGAATCAATTGGCACTGTATATCCTTTGCTTGGCGAAGGAATTATTCCATCAACATGGTGTGCACAATTGTTTATCAAACACATCAATGATTTTAATGCGTATAGAAGGGAAGTTTTGAAGAAGTTTCAGATTTATGCTCTTGTTTTTAAATTCATTCAGATGAAAATCAATGGTAAATTCAATATTTTCAAGAATGCTGCTGAGGTACTTAAGATTTACAATCACATGAAAAATGAAGAAAAGAGATATGGAATGGAAGTAAAATTGAAGGATTTGATAAAAGTCTCTCGGATATAGATTTTACATTTTAGGTTAACTCTTTAGCAATGTTTTTCGTAAATATTTCGTTTTAAGAATACCCAGTAACAAAATCAACACTACTACCAATCCAATAGCTAGTGACGCCTTGACTATTGAGGAGATTAGTTTGTCGGTAGAATTATTGAACATATTAATATGCAATGGACCAATTATGAAAATCAGAAAGTATGAAACTATCATTATCATACTCCACATAATAAGAATAAGAGCGAACAGTCCAAATAATCTCATAATGATATTATTCCCTTCATGATGGAATATTGAATAACAATTGAAATGAATGACAGTATCGATGAGAACGTTCCTAGTATAAGAATTCTATTTATTATTTCCTTTTCAGATAATGGACCTTTAGCTAGTATGAGTCTTACTAATGTAGCCGGTGCGCGACTTTCTTTGGATGCCACTAATCTATAATCATCACTTAATAATACTGGTCTGGTCTTGACCTGTCTGTGTTCCACTATTTTCTTTACGCTAGAGAGAAATAGGAATGAATTCATTACTGCCGGTAAGAGTGCTATCACACCAATTATCTCAGAATTTCCTGCTATTGATATAGCGGCATACATAGATCCTAATAACAGTGTGCCTGAATCACCTAGAAATATTTTGCTTGGAAATTTATGGTAATGATATATTGCAATAACCCCAAAGAACAACGGAAGGCCCATTAAAAATACATTAGTGTTACCAAATAATAAAACACTTACTAATAATGGTATCATTGTTATTATAATAAAGCCGCTAGCTACGCCATTGAATACATCAATTGAGTTTATAGTATTACCAACGATAGATATCATAGAAAGAATAAGTGGGATATATAGCAGTGGTATGAATGCACTATCAAAAATTAATCCAAGATAATTTCCGTGGCTTCCTAGAACTATTATAGGAATTGCTGCCAGTATCAAAGTGACAGGTTTGAACCAACCGGGCATAGTTTTCAAGTCATCAATATACCCAATGAAAAATGCGATAATTGTCGTCAATAATAGAGAAATGATCTTCACGTCCAGTATTAACAAATATAATATTATTTCAGCTATTACTATTCCTATTAAAATTACAGGACCGGCGGGTCTGGGAATCATTGGTTTGCCAGGTTTATGATAGTCTACTACAGTTTTCCCTTTCTTGTTGAGGTATTTAATAAAAGGAGGCGTGATAAGGAAAATAATCAGGAATGAGAGAGCAGAGACAATAACTGCATTTATGATAAAATCTGATAGATAAACCAATTTTCAATTACCTGTTGTAACTATACAAGAAATATCTTTTTGCACTCATTTTTAATTCTTGATTTGATTCTTTAGTTTTTTTGCAAGTTTGACGCCTATTTTTGATATGGATCCTAGTTTTGATTCAGAAGTCTTGTCGATGTCAGTAACACTTGTGATTCCTGCCTTATATAGAGCCCTTGCCCTGATCCTTCCAATTCCCTCAAGTTGTATAAGAGGTATCAATTCTGATTTTATGCCATGTTTAATTCTCAATCGTAGTTTTGCTATTTCTACCAAAAGATCCTTTCTTCCTATCAATTTTGCAATTTCATAAAGACAATATGACAACCAGTATGTTGTTTCAACCATTCTATACAGATCCCCTGGTTCAACACCAAATTTTTCATTTAGATTTGCTTCACTTGATTCATCGATCCATTCTAGAAGAATTATCAAATTTTTTAATGTATAGTCATAATTAGAAAGCCCGTGAGAACCCAGTTCATGTTTTTCAAACATTCTTTCAAAGTATTCTACTTCATTTTGCCTCAATGTTAACTTTGGATAAAAATCGTAAGAGTCACAAATCCAATGTAGAAAATTTATCCCATCATCATATTTGTTACTATTATAGAAATCTAAATTTTTCTTGAAATGAATACCGGTTTTTGGATCGATATACAACAAGGAAATGCGTTTACCAAATCTAGTAGCCATAAGTAACTCATTCCTCATGATAATCAATCCCTCGTCGTGTAGATAGTGCAGTAGTGAGTCAATTTCAAAGCTGATACTTTCATTTCTGTGATTCTTTGAGAGGAATGTTTCCTCAAAAAAGTAAAATAATTCAGACTTTAATATTTTAGGTCTTGAAGCTATCACTCCTAGAACATGTACTCTTAGTGCCGTTTCATTCATTAACTGAGAGACGATTGGTTCCGGCTCTCCTAACACAAAATGATTGTAGAGATCTTCTGGATTTGTTCTCGAATCCGCGACTATGATGGCTTCGCCATATTTATCATAAGCAGGTCTTCCAGCCCGCCCGCATAATTGTTTGTACTGTAATACACTCAATGGGACATTACCGCCATATTCATAATTGTATCTAAAAATACTAGTGATTACAACACGTCTAGCAGGTAGATTTACTCCTGCAGCGAGAGTTGGTGTGGCAAATAGAATCTTTATTATGCCATTTCTAAAAGCATCTTCTACAATTTGCCTGCTTTTTACTCCTAGGCCTGCATGGTGAAATCCTACACCTTTTGTAACAATACTTGAAAGTGTTCTATTAAGTTGTGTATCATCTCCCTGTTTTAAAATTTCTACTCCAATCTTTTGGGCTGAAAGTTTTGAAGCTTTGTCCAGTAATTTTGGCACTAAATCTGAAGTTTTTTTTGCTAGTGAAACAGCACGTTTACGAGTCTCTGCAAACACAAGTGATTGTCCTCCATCATTAGTAATCGAATCCATTGCAAGACTTAATATTCCACCGGATGAATTATCAGCAACTCCAATATTATCAATTTCAAAAGTTGTACCATTGCTCATGGTAACTTTACCATAATTATATACCCCTTCTATCAATTCAGTAGGACGCCACTTACTTTGTATTGGTTCACATTTTAACCA
>JAICQW010000289.1 GCA_025937665.1 Nitrososphaeraceae archaeon
AAAATTGTCCCTAACCAAGCGATCCAAGAAAGCGGCAGTTTGGTAATGAAACCAACAAAAACACAGAACGTTTCATAGTTTACTCGTTTAGAACTCATTCGTCTTGAGTGAACTGGCAAAACTTTTTAGCTTGATGCTATGATTTCTAAACCTTTTCAGAGAACCGATATAGCATTAAGAACATTGGGTTCACTCTGGTTGTAACGAGTCCAAATTTTGAAGTTTTTTCTGCCGAGTCCCTCCGGGCCCGCCTTTTCTAACAAGAACAGTCCATAAATAACAAAGCCATTTCTACTTCGTAATAAGAACGACGTACGGGATTATAACATGCATTATTGATGTTGGTAAAAGTCTATTAATGGAGATCAATGCGAGAGTTTTTGCAGGTTTTGCCAGAGCTATTACGGAGGTGATCTACAAACCCTAACTGCTACATTCATTGTATGTTAATGATCCACAGTTATCAATCTCTAAAGCCCATACTTCCAAAATGGTTAGGCAATATGTAAGACAGATTTGATTTTATTTGCGAGAGATCTAAACCGTCCATATCTAAGCGGAGGCGTCACATCCTTATTATTCATGATATAATCTCTGAATTCTTGTTTGAATTTGCATTGATTTTTAATGAACCAGTTTATATGAAGATATCTTTCTACTTTGAAAGCTGGCAGCCATGTTTCGTCGATCCTTCTTCTGTCATATGCAGATTCGCAGACATCCCATACTATATTGGCATAACTTTCATACCTTAATTTGTCATTACGCTTGAAATTTTTCACGTAGTCATTCGTTTTATTCCAATCCCTAAAAGATGGATGCTTTATACCTTCTTTTAGAATGTCTGCATAGTCTGAATCTAATTCTCTGTATGCCTGGAAATCTAGCGTTCTCTTAAAAGTGTAAATTGACAGTATTAAGGCTGCGAAACCAAGAACAGATGCAATGATTGGTAGTATCGATTCATGATAAGTCAGTCTATATCACCATGTCACGAACGATGATTGTCGTTGGTAAATCATGAAATACGGCATTAAGCAGATCCTTATTCTCATACTGGTAAATTGTCGAGTATAGGGCATCTACAAATCGAATAATGGAACGCTTTGGAATAGAATGCATTTCCGTTAATGGCACGATCATCAGATACATCTCTTCCGGCTTTCCGCGATTTTGTGAAGGAAGTAAATAATTTACACCATCAAGAAGTTTCGCTCCTAATCCCCTATAAAATCTAATTCTGTCCTTTCTTATAACACGTTCATATGGTTCGGGCACATTTTCTTTTTGAATTTCCATTATCAATCCAATTGCAAGAGGGATTTGAGAACGAAGCTTCTGAACTGTAAATCCAAAAAGCTTCTTTCCTATTCCTCTCCTTTGATATTTTGGATGTACTGCCATATAATCAAGTAGTCCGATGTGCAGGGATCTGAACGCATAAAGTAATGAAATTCCAACTACAGCGTTATTATCTGTAGCAGTTAGCAGATGATAATCCTTATCCTCCCCAAGCATCTTAACTACCTTTTCAACAGGTCGTGTTTCATTTGACGGGAAAGAGGACTTGTATATATTCAGGCTTTGCTTAAATTCCCAAGAGTGAAAATCTTCTATTTCTTTTAAGATCATTTTGTATGCAATAGGCATAATTTTTCTCAATCATATCTATATTCATTACTTTTTATGTTAGGGCACTAAACCAGCATGTAGCTACATCTTCGAATAGGCTCATACCAAAAGAAATCTATAACTAATATGGCACAGATAAAATCATCGACCTTCAATTTTCATTTTGTATCATCCTGATTCGTATCGTGTCCAAATCTTGAAGTTTTTTCTGCCGGAACCCTCCGAGTCCGCCTATAAAATACAAAATCATTCAAAAAATAGGCTCATTGCTTAATACTTTACACTATAGCTCTGAACTTTTGAATCTGCATTGGCATATATAGAATTGCCAGGATAAGATGCTTTGAATATACAACCATCTGAAGGTTTAGAAGCAGCACGAATAGAAGCATATGTATTTCCATTATTATCTGTAGGGGGT
>JAICQW010000303.1 GCA_025937665.1 Nitrososphaeraceae archaeon
ATCTTTTCATATCTGCAATTACTTTATGACCAGGAGAGAGAAAGAGTATAATAAATCCTTAAAGTGAACGATGTGTATAACGTATACTACTTTACATATGTACTGTTTTAACGAATAAACTATTGCCATAGGTAGTAGTGGTGTTGATGAAGGAATTGCACTTGATATAGAAGATGCTAAACCCACAGCAACCAATTATTAATTTCTGACTATTGCTAGACAGACCGAAAGCCGTTGCAACGATTGCAACGCAGAAGCAAGATTCTACTGCCTCTAATAACCAAAGGGAGTTAGATTTATGATGGTGCTACGTGGAGATTATATCCCCTCTTATTCCGCCGTTATCTTCTTTATTCTTCTGAAGGGGTAGTTGCTTCTTCTTCTTTCTCTGTTGCTGTGGTTGCTTCTTCTTCTTTGTTGTTGTTCTCATCGGTTGTTTCTTCTGCATCTTTAAGCTCTGTAATACTTTTTTGTGTTTCTGATTCTTATTCTTTTCCAATGTTACTTTGATCTATCGGTAATATTTCTTCCTCTGCTATTTGATCATCATCATTACTGCTATCATTATCACTTGAATCTATGGAAGATAAAGAATCTACGCATGCCACTCTTGGAGGGCAGTATGCAATCCAAATTTTGTAAGATTCTCTTCTGGTGGTGCTCCCGTATCCTCTCCTATGTTCTTGCAGTAATCATTATCTATAGTGCACTTTAGATTAAAGTCATAACATATTATTTCTCCATACTCTGTAACTCGCTCGCTATAAGTATTGGGTAATGGTGGATACTAACTGGAGCAAACAATTATGTAATTCGCTTTGAAAAGGGTCAAACTCCCCCGGTAAACGCATTTTGGTCAATTACTATGTACGATAACGCCTCACGTCTAGTGGATAATCCAATAGATCGCTATTTTATCTCTGACCGTACTCCTGGAATCAAGTTCAATGAAGATGGTTCACTTGATATTTACATACAACATGATAGCCCTGGACCAGATAAAGAATCAAATTGGCTGCCTGCTCCTGAAGGTAACTTTAGCCTGAATTTGAGACAGTACGTACCCCAGGAATCAATTCTAAATGGAGAATATCAATATCCTTTTGTACAGAGAGTTTCATGAAATAGCAATCTGAGCTGAGTACCGAGTCTCGGGCAGAGTCCTACTTTCCGAGCTTCTACAAGTTTTTCAGTGTCACGGGGAGCGGGTTTGAGGGTTGTTTGGTATACAGTTAACAGTTCATCTCACCTCATATATACAGTGGTGCGATCCGATAAGTAAATTATTGTAAACATTTGCTTCTATGCCAACAATTTTGTTCTCGATTATTGGGAACATACCACCTCCATTTGTACTCCTTCTAAAGAATATTGTTTGAATCTACGAACAGCCAACAAATCTATTTTGATCTTCTAAAAGAAGAGTATTTTAACAAGTTACAAAAAACTAAAAGAAATATGATTACTATTATTGCAAAGGGAGATCAAAAACTCAACCAAGGTATACTAGAACCTATCAATGTCTTTTATATAGGTTAATACGAGCAATAAGAATTAAAGAAAAAATTTTATATATTTTGAATATTGATGGTACATTTCTGTTTGATTTTACTTTCTAAAGTTCCAACGATCACTGAAATAATCAATGAGGGGGCGTGTTGATGGCTTGGGTGGCGGTGGTCCTTGTCTTCTATGACTTATTATTATAGCTCTCAAACTAGTATATAATAAAGCAGCTTGCAAAATATATCCCCCAAAGATCAAGACAATAGAGTTAAGTG
>JAICQW010000038.1 GCA_025937665.1 Nitrososphaeraceae archaeon
TCCTACGCCCCTCTTTGGATCAAATTGATATCCATCACCAACAAACTTTAGTTTCTTTTCTGGATATCTCAGTGTAAATCTTTTGATAAGAAGATGCTTTGAACCAGATTCAATAGCTTTTATGAATCCGCCTGCAGAGTTCATACAATTAACAAAAGCTCTGCCATATTTTAAGTTAAGAATGCAGCAAGTAGTATCAACAGGCACAAATCAAATTTTGTTCTATCAGGATCTTAGGTTGGGACTATTTTATAAATAGTTCCATCAATTCCCAAGATGTAAAGGTAGCCATCTGATCCTACCTGTATGTCAGTTATTACTCCAAAACCTTTTCCAAAAATAATACTTTGAATTTCCTGAGGGGTATCAGCAACTTTGTCATCCAAAGGTGGATTCAATTTCAATTGCTCCCTAGTTGAATCAAGTTTGAAATTGTATAGATTACCAGTTTTCACATCACCAACGAATATTGTGTTTTCATACTCTGATCCTAATTTAGTAGAATTCAAAAATTTAAGAGCAGTTGGAGCAACTGTTTCTTTCCACACAAATTCTGGATCGCTGTAATTCCCCTTTCCGTCAAAATAAAATAAATCTTCATTAGGATCAAATCTTGTTAATGCCATACCCATCGCCTTTCTCCAGCCACTATTAAATCCCGGATAGACATAATTAATTTCATCCTTATCGATTCCTCCATTTTCACTGTCCCACAGGTTACCAGTAACAGGATCGAAATCAAATCCGAAGCTATTGCGAATGCCATATGCGTAGTAGAGTATATTTGGAACAGAACTACCAAATGGCCCATTATGCACCGACTTACCTTCCTGAGTAACTCGTAGAATTCCACTCGTACCATCCGGAGAATTACCCCTCATTATGTTCTGAATGTTACCCATTCTGCCTCCAACATCTCCTACAACTAAATACACATTATTGTCAGGACCTATCACTACTTTTCCGCCGTTATGATTATTTTCATGTCCTACTATGGTCGAAGTCGCAGGCAAGTTAAGAAGCAAAAGTGGATTCACAAGTTTGTTATCTATCAGCTCATATCTGTATAGTCTGTTTCCGACGACAATCCCAGAGGTATTAGCCTCTGTATAGTAGAGGAAAACAAATGTCTTTCCTAATTGATTTTTTGATATAGCTATTCCCAACATTCCCAATTCAACTTCTGTTCCCACTTTTACCTGAAGTAATGGTGTTTGTTGTAGACTTCCGTTGAGTATTCTCTGTACTTTGCCGGTATTTTTCTCCAGTACCAGGATATCATCGGGGCCAAGAAATGCCATACTGGTCGCCGGACCTTTGATGCCATCCTTGAAGAATAGTTCAACCTTCAAAGAAGGGTCTACTAGGTCTTGCCCACTGCTCTCCGGTAATGCCCTTACATATGCCGCATAAGAAATATTGTTCTGACTGATGCTTGAAATAAGTACATAGGTTGAACTTAGAAGCAAAATTAAGAATGCAAGAACAATTATTTCCCTTTGCAACAATAGAAAAATTTCCTGCCAATCTTTTATCTGTTTTGACGGAGCAGGTGTGACAAAATCAGTATTTATTAATATTACTCATGTTATTGGATTAAGCCAAACCATTGATGATTGAACTGCGGTAGATTAAAAAAGACGCTTAAGATTCGATTTTAGAATGAATAGAAAGATAGATAATATGTTTATTCATATTTATCCTCTAACTCATGACATCTAGTCTTATTTCCCTATCATCATTAGATGACAAGTATGTAAAAGAGAAAAGCATTACAAATTCAGAACCAGAATGGTTGATGGAAATAAGGAATAATGCATTTTCAAATTATTCTTCTCTACCGCACGAAGTTTCACCACTATATAAGAAATATTCTGATGCTAATCTCCTATATCCAGATCGTGTTTATCTTTCTCAAGGGACTAAGACGTATGAACCAGAAGAATATCTTAGCGAAAGAATAAAAGAGCTTGAGAAAGATACGAGCATCTTAAAAATAGGTTCCACTATTATTCATTCCAAAATTTCAGAAAAGCTACAAGAACAAGGAGTTGTCATTTCAGATCTTAAAACTGCGATAAAGGATTATGCTAGTATTATCAAGAATAGTATACAATCAAACCAACTTGATTATTCTGAAGACAAGTTTCTTGCATTAGAATTATCTTGTTTTGACTCTGGTATTTTTGTATATATTCCAAAAAATGTGATCATAGATGAACCAATTAGAATAATAGATGTGCTTGCGCCGGATGGAACATCATCTATAACGAGAAATATTGTAATTGCTGAATCAAACTCAAAGGCAGGCATAGTACAAGAATTATACAGCAACAAACAATCTGATGATAGAATTCAGCAATCGTTGTTTGAGCTATTGGAATGTTATGTTGGAGCAAATGCGGAACTAGAAGTCGTGACACTACAGGCAATGAATGAAAAGAATTCAGTTAATTTTTCGAATAGAAAAGCGTTCATTGAAAGGGACGCAAAAATGTCATGGTATATGGGTCTTTTTGGTTCTCAACTTTCAAGATATAAAATTGATAATATCATGAAAGGAGAAGGAGCAAGCGCTGAAGATGTGGAAATAATTTTTGGTACTAATGACCAGTCATTCGATGTAACATCAAACCTAATCCATCATGGACAGAATACAAGAGGCAGAGTGTTATCAAAGTCAGTAATGAAAGACAATTCCAAATCTCTTTTTAAGGGAATGATAAAAATTGAGAAAGGTGGAAAATCTGCAGAGTCATATCTTGCAGGACATGCCATACTGTTGGATAAGGGCGCAAAATCCGATACAATACCTGGGCTAGAAATTGAGACAAACGAAGTTAGGGCCACTCATTCTGCATCTGTTGCCCAGATAGATGAAAATCAAATCTTTTATCTTATGTGTAGAGGACTTAGTAACGAAGAAGCAAAAAGAGAAATTGTAAGTGGATTTCTAGAGCCATTATCTCGTAAAATGGGTCCTACTATAAGAGCATGGGTAAATTATTTGATGGAAAATAAATGGCTTGGGAAACCATTAATGCTCAAAACCGATGAAGCGATGGAGCACATTCTTGAAGTCGAAAAATCCAGATATAGAGAAGCTGATGATATATTCGAAAAACATTATAAGTATAGGTAGACGACTTTACTAGCTGTGATAGGGTATGGCTGCATGGGTCAAGGTATGTGAAGTTAAAACGCTCAATAATGGTGAGATGATAGACTTTGATCATGATGAAAAAAAAATTCTAGTGGCAAACATAAACAATAAAATCTATGCAACTGATAAGATATGCACTCATGCATACGCTGATCTTTCTACTGGATTTCTAAATGAAGATGAAAAGACTGTTACCTGTCCACTACACATGTCAAGGTTTAATCTAGAAAATGGTGCTCCCGAAAATTTACCGGCCGAAGAACCTCTAAAAACCTATAGCACAGAATTGAGAGACGGTTGGATCCACATTCTAATTTGAAAAAAATCTGAGTCACACAGTCTCGTTTTCATGCTCTACTTTTTTAGGTCTAATGGAATAAATCAATAATCCAATGATTATGGCCATAATAATGTAATTTATGGGAGGGGTTAGAATCATTGAAATTGTTCCTATCTTTGGGATTACATATACTACTTTTCCAACATAGTTTTCCATAAAAAGTGGAAAGTCTATGCCAGGAATAGAATATGGATTTGCATCTCCTTTTGTCGTCACAACTTCTTTTCCCAAGAAGGTTCCAATTTCAGAGATCCTGTGTACAATCACCTTGGGCTTTCCGTCTTCTGTCGTTGCTTCCGGTGCTCTAAAAACAATAATGTCTCCAACTCTAAGATTATTAAATGAAGTTTCAAAAGAGTTATTCTTGATTATTACAATATCACCAATGTTAATTTTTGGAACCATACTCCCGCTTACTACAACGTAAAATGGATTAAAAGATCCAAAAAATGTGTATATAGAAAGTAGACCCCCACCGACAATTATCGCAACGCCTATCAAACTATATATCGTGTTTTTTTTCATTTTAAATATATTCATGTAATCTATCAGAATGATCATTAAAACTTATTGATCGGTATAGTTGACATTAAAAAATATATCTAACAAATCTGTTTACTTGTTATGGATAATAAAGAACAAAATCAAGTTGCAAGAGAGGAATCTATCAGGAACAAAGAAAAATGCCATAACTTACTCTTATTATCTCAAAAAATCCGTTACGTTGGCATGATTAATAATTTTGGTAAAACCATTGCAGGACAATTACGCCCGGGTCTTGTTCCCTTACTCAATGTTGAACAGGCAATCAATGAACATTTTATTGAGGCAACTCGCAATCAGCTCAGAAAAGCATTTGATTCCACATTAGGTCCCACAACATACACTCTTACTGTAAATGAGAAGGTGATAACACTGACCTTTCCATTGCGATTAGGAGGATATTATTACGTAACTTTAGACAATGATATAGGAAAAGAGGATCTCGCGGAATTGATAGATTCTCTTACTCAAAAAATTAGGACTTTTTAGAGTTAGAAATCGGCCTACTTTGCAAAAGCCTTTAATCTTTTCTTAAATTCGACATCTCTCAAAATTGAAGGATGACCAGGATCTGCAAGTATGATTTCATACCATATGTTTTTACCATCTTTGTATAGAAAATAAGACCCAATAACCTCCATATTTGGATACTTATCATTCACTCTTCTTTCAGCGACTTTTTTCATGCTATCTGTTTGTTTGATTCTAACTACACCCAAATGTTTTGGCCTTCTTCCAGATGTTGGACGTTGTTTTCTCATACCACCCCTTCCAACTTTCGTACGTACTACTACAATGCCTTGTTTTGCCTTATATCCCAATTTGTGGGCTCTATCCAATCTACTCGGCCTTTCGATTCTGTGTATTGTTGGTTCCTTTCTCCACGTCATGGCTTTCTCTTTTAGTTCCTCCGAGTTAGTTTTCCACATTTTTGTCCACATTTCAGCCATATACTGATGCATATTACAAATAACTCCAGTTAAGACCTTAATATCTGTATTTTGTTAATCAAAAGGATAATTTCGTAAAATGCTGGTTGAATCAATATTTTCATCTATTCGTCAGTAATGTCTGAATTACTTTTTCTGCAATGACAGTTGAAGCAAGTTCCTGTGCTTCTTTGGTCTGCGCAGCAATATGAGGACTGCAAATCATATTTGGCAGATTTAATAACTCTGTGTTAGTTGGTGGTTCTACTTCAAAGACATCAAGCGCTGCACCGGCAATTCTATTCTCAGTTAACGCCGTAAATAGTGACTTTTCGTCTATTATTTCTCCCCTCGATGTATTAATCAAGAAGGAAGTCGGTTTCATATATGACAGAGTTTCTGAATTAATGAGATGTTTGGTTTTTTCTGTCAGAGGTACATGACACGTTACAAAATCGGAATTTTCAAGTAAGGTCTTCAAATCTGTTTTTATCATACTTACTTCCCTAACGTAATCTTGATTGATTGGGAAGATATCAAATCCTATCAAGTTCATACGAAGGCACTTTGCAATTCGCCCAACGTTTCTGCCAATATTTCCTACTCCTATAATACCCAAGTATTTTCCTCTTAGCTCGCTACCAACAAGTTCTTTCTTTAGCCACTTGCCTTTCTTTAATCCAGCATCGGCTTTGGGAATATTCCTGGACAAGGCTATCATATGACCAATTACCAATTCTGATACCGCGTTCATTGCGGCCTCAGCTGCGTTTAAAACCTTGATTCCTTTTGATTCAGCATATTCAGTATCTATATTATCTAATCCTACACCAACCCTGGCAATAATCTTGACATTTGGGGCAGCATCAATTACCTTTTTTGTTATTTTTGTTCTGCTTCTTACTATGATCACATTGGATTCTCCGACGCTGGCCAGTAAATCATCCGGCTCAATTTCAGGTTTGTAGTCGACTATCAATCCAGCCTTTTTTAGAATGGTTATACCTATCTCATCTATAGCGTCGCAGACAATTACTTTGCCCTCAACCTGCATGACATATGCAAATTACAGGTCTTATAATTTGGTTGCTAAAGGGGACTTAGCTGTAACTAGAATTGGAAATTATTTCTGAGATCACTGAATCAACGTAGTACTTGTGTTTGTCTTGAAAATCATCAACCTCCCATGCGAAATGACTCCCTCCGGTTGTTGTTGGTCCTGTAATCCCGATATTATTTCCTATGTTGTTTAGTTCGGGATTTGAATCATACACTTTACCATCAGGATTTACATAAACATAGTTGGGAGAATTGCCAAGCTGGTTCTCAGATATGTTAAAGGTGTTTGCCACTCTTAAGACAGCCATATCCGGGGGAATTGGCAATCTAGATAGTGAAGGTCGATTTTGAGAGTCCTGAAGACCAAAAAAAACAATAGCAGTTACCAATATCCCAAAGGAAACTGTTAACAAGATTCTTTTATTTATCAACTTGGTTCCACTATGTTCTAATATGGGCTGTCATTTCACATCGTTTCAAAACAATCACATCTATTTGTAATTCAAATTATTTTGAACCTAGGATATTTTTCTTCGAAAGAGCACTGTCTAGTTCTTCTTTTGTCATTAGTCCCTTTTCAAGTATCAATTCTCTAATGCTTTTATTGGTGGCCATTGACTCTTTGTATATCTCTGATGCTTTAAGGTATCCTATGTGGGGATTGAGCAGAGTTACTAGAATTGGACTCTTTTCCACAAATGATTCAAGTTTCTGCTCATTTGCTTTTAGTCCATCTATCATATTATGCGAATAAATTGGCAGAAAATTTTTTAACATATCAGTCGATTCTAATATGTTTTTTATCATGCCTGGTAACATTACATTTAGCTCAAATTGACCTGCCTGCGCAGCCATAGCAATGGAGACATCATTTCCTACGATAATAAAACAAATCATGTTAAGGCATTCAGATAGTGAAGGATTTACTTTACCAGGCATTATCGACGATCCGGCATGTACGGCAGGAATTGTAATTTCTGATAGTCCCGCAGTAGGCCCTGATGCCATCAACCTGATATCATTTGACATCTTTATTAACTCGATTGCGATATTTCTTAGGGTAGAAGAACACATCGTTGTCTCAAATTTGCTTTGCAAAGAGAAGAAATAGTTTTGTGACGGCTTTAAATTTAATTCAGAGATCTGGGAGAGATATTTGACAACTAGTTTATCATATCCTGGCGGTGCATTAGCCCCCGTACCAACTGCTGTACCACCCAGTCCCACATATTCTAGGTCGGCACATGCATCCACAATCTTACTCAGACCCCTTTTTAGTGAAAAAGCATATACATCAAACTCAGCGCCCAGTGTAACTGGTATTGCATCCATCAAGTGAGTTCGACCAATTTTCATAACTTCTCTGAATTCCTGAGCCTTTTTTTCAAGCGACAGTATGAGTGTCTTAAGCGACTCTACAACTCCTTTCATATTCATTAATAACGCAACATGCATCGCAGTTGGAAAAGTATCGTTACTAGACTGTGACATATTTACATCATCGTTAGGACTTATGAATGAGTAATCGCCAATACTATGATCACTAATTTCAAGAGCTTTGTTTGCAATTACTTCATTCATATTCATATTAAATGCAGTTCCTGCACCTGAATTGATAGTATCAACTATGATTTGATCTTGCAATTTTCCCGATAATATCTCATCACAAGCCTTTACTATTGCATCTGATTTTTCTACTGGGAGCGTCTTCAAATCTCTGTTTGCAAGTGCCGCAGAACGTTTTATCATAGCAAATGCCTTTATCATGTTCACATGAGGTTTCTGACCAGTTACTTTGTATTGGTTCGAAGCTCTAACGGAAAATGGTCCATAATACGCATTAGATGGAACTTTAACCTCACCTAGAGAATCCTTATCAAGACGATACGGTTCCATAAATACGAAAACCAGCGTTGATCTAATAAATCAATCGACTCTGCACCGAGGACTCACTATTCGCAATAATCGATCAGCTCTAATTCATCAGGCGTGTTCTTGTGATGTATATTTTTACACTCCTATCACTTTGACGAGGACTTTCTTGTTGCGACAACCATCAAATTCTCCATAAAAAATTTGTTCCCAAGGTCCAAAATCAAGTTTACCCTTGGTGATGGCTACCACTGTCTCACGACCCATTATTTGACGCTTTAAATGAGCATCGGCGTTATCTTCTCCAGTATCATTGTGCGAATATTGTTTTGTGGGTAAATGTGGTGCTAGATTCTCAAGCCATTTCTCAAAATCCTGATGCAAGCCTGACTCATTATCATTAATAAAAATACTCGATGTTATATGCATAGAATTGACCAGACAAATGCCTTCACTGACCTCTGATTCACACACAATTTTTTCTATCTCTGAAGTTATGTTTACCAATTTGAATTTCTTTTCAGTGTTAAAAGTTAAGTATTTTGTAGTTGACTTCATGTTAATGAAAAATTAAGTTTATTATTTAAATGGTGCATGGACAGGAAATAAAAAAACTCTTATTAGATCTATTAACATTTCAAATCGCTAAAGCATGTTCAGTATTCAAACTTTTACAAGACCTAGGTTACTCTTTTTGATACTCTCGGCCATAATAATACTCTTAGTGGTGGGTTTTAACCCGGGCAAACATAATGTTGCTTTGGCGCAATCAGACCAATTTCCTCAATTGCAGAGTACTTCCAGAGACCAAGCGATCTTACAATTTCAAATGCAATTTTGTGGAATGAATTCTACACAAAATAGCAACTCTTTTGTCACAGAGTATTTACTTCCTCAGAAATGCGAAATGCCCCTTGGTATCCTGGCAGAAAATGATTCAGTATGGTATATTTCAACCAAGTTGGGTCACCTTGGCATATTAAATACTGTGGATAAAAATATTCAGTCATTTTCAATCCCTGTCTGGGATAGTCGATCAAGACCGACTGATATTTCACAAACATGGGACATAAAATCGGACTCTAAAGGAAACATCTGGTTTACTGATGAAAAACAAAATGCAATTTGGAGATATGAACCAGGTAGAAATAATTTTAGCTTCTTTCCTATCCCGGAACGTCCTTCAACATTTGGAACTATTTATCCTGTTTCAATAGTATTTAGCGAAGATGATATTTATCTTGCCGGAATTCGGTCAAAATCCCTTTGGTTTGCAAATGTATCAGATCTGAAAAACAATTCGTCTGAAGGTATATCAAATATTTCTCTGCCATTATCTTCATTCAAAGGAATAGATCCGGATCTTGTCAGCACTGGTTCAATCGAAATAGACAAGGATCGTAATGTCCTCTGGATTTCGGTACTTGCGTTTGCTGCTAAAGGTCAGTTATTCAAGTTTGATATGGATTCAAGAACATTTACAACTTATGATCTACCACCACACCTTAATTCGCCAGTAGGTATCGCTATTGATAAGAAGGGAAATCCTTGGGTTACCGATCATGGAACTAGTATATTTTTCATGGTAAATTCAACAGATGGCAAAGTTACTGAATATAGTACATCGCCACTCCTCATCAGCTCTGCTAATGGTCCAAATATTTCCGGTGATACACTACCCTACTGGATAAAGATGGATCCAGCAGGAAATTTATGGTTCAACGAACATGTTGGTAACAAGCTTGCAAGATTCAATAATACAGATGGGACACTTGTTGAATATAGGATACCTACTCAAAATAAATTCATGCCTCCGGGGATTTCTAATACTCTTCAGTTTTCGATAGGAAAAAATAACCAAATATGGTTCTCAGAATGGACAGAAAATAAACTAGGCATGTTAGATGGTTCAAAATCTCTCCCATTTGTTGTAGATACTAGCTCTACGGAGTTTGCTGCAAAGAAAGGTGAGACTATTGAAATCCCTCTTGTTATTTCAGCCAACGATAAAGTCAATATCAAGATGATTGCATCATCGACATTCACCAAAACTGGAAGCTTTGGCAATTCAACATCTTCATTTAGCCAGGAATCCTTTTCAATGAATCCAGGCGAGACAAAGAATATTACATTTTTAGTTACACCTTCAAATGACCTCGCAGTAGGCGATTATACTATAATGATTGGGGCAGAAAATAATGAAGTATCATACCTAGATTCAATAAAATTACATATCTCTTAGACTAATTTACCTGTTCAAGAGCTTCAATCCCTGGCATTTTATCGCCTGCCAAAAATCTCAATGTCGCCCCACCTCCAGTAGACAGATGAGTTACTTCACTTTCTGATACGCCTGATTTTTTCAGGGCTGCAATTGTGTCTCCACCACCGACAAGCGTCATCGCTCCTCTCCAAAATGCAAGAGCCATACTCCTGGCTACATTCATAGTTCCGTTCGCAAATTGTCCTACTTCAAACAACCCCATAGGTCCATTCCAAAAAATAGTACCAAAGCCATTTCCACCTATTTCTGAAGAATAAATCCTAGAAGTTTCAATGCCAATATCAAAACCACTCATTCCATTTGGTATATCGCCAGTTACAGTAGAATATGAGTTCTCCTCAGAAGAAACAACATGATCTACTGGAAGTAATATCTTCTCCCCATAAGAAGAAAGTGCATTCTTTACCCAATCAAAATGTTCCTCATCAAATAACGAATTACCAATGTTAAATCCCTTAGCCTTAAGAAATGTATACGCTGCGCCTCCTCCTACCAGTAATTTGTCTGCCTTTGGGAGTAAATTTTCCAGGGCACCAATTTTATCCTTAATCTTGGAACCGCCTACTACCAAGGTAAATGGCTTTCTTGGATTATATCTTATCATGGAAAGATATTCTATCTCCTTTTTTAAACTAAACCCTGCTAAACGGATGTCGAAATTTCTTACAGCTCCATATGTAGAAGAGTGTTTTCTATGAGAAGTGCTAAATGCATCATTTACGTATATATCGGCCAAGGAGGATATAGATTTTGAAAACTCGGGGTCATTATTCTGCTCTTCAGCATAATATCTCAAATTCTCCAATAACAATATGTTCCCAAGGCCAAGTTTCTCTATCTTGCTATTTACTTCGGTACCTATGCAATCTTGGACAAAGTCAACCTTTCGATTGAGTATTTCTTTCAATCTTGTCGCTACGGGAGCAAGAGAATTATTATTATCGCGTAACGCAGGTCTGCCTAAATGAGAAGCCAATATTACTTTGGCCCCTCTTTTCACAAGATACTCAATGGTTGGAATTGCACTTCTTATTCTATAATCTTCAGCAACTGCTCCGTCGCTAACCGTTACGTTAAAGTCAACTCTGACTAGAACCTTCTTTCCATAATATTGAATATCATCAAGGTCTGATATAGATCGAAGCAACTATCTACAACTAAGGATTTTATATGATAGTAGGATAAACTTTTCCCTACTATCAAAACCTGCTAAATTATTATACTATCTTTATCTGTCTATGTGTAAAGATTATTGTCTGATTTTCGGATTTCAATTGTGACTCTGTCTCCCACCCTGATTCCTATATCTTCATACTCCCTCACGCTTACCTTGAATGTAGGAGAATCACTAGCACCTCCACCAGTCATCATTCTTGAAATATTTCCCATTGCCTTTGGAAGGTTCTTCATCATGTCTTCTGGAGACGAAAATGCCATAACGTTTGAGCCAAATGGATTCATTGGTTTGTCAGTTTTGTAATCATTAGGATCACTAAAACCAACGAATACGTAAGGACTTCCATCCTGTGCAGCTTCTATGCGTGCAACAACAAAGTCTTTTTTCATACTTGCCATATTACTTCTTGTCCTAAAGGATATAATTGCTTTTCCCTATTGAAGTGTGCAAATCACACAGGATTTCATCTCAAAACATTTACCAAAGTCAGGAACTCTGCCGCTAATTGTAATCTTTACATTTGCGCAATAGTGGATTTAATGATATCGAGTAAATTTGAGTACTACTTATTCTAGTTAGATTTACCGCTTAATTCAGTTATTCTAACACTTGTTGGACAGCCTAATTTGCTTGATGCTACCTTAAAACCGCGTTTAGCAAGCTCTAAATTTTCTTTTGAAACAAATGCTTCAAATATTGATTGTTCTGGCTTTACCCTTGCAGCAAGACCAGTAGCCTTACCAAAAGCTCTCCTCATTCCTTCCTGTAATCTGTCTGCTCCAGCAGTTGCAATCATCTTATTTTCACGTAAGACTAGATGAGGATACACTGTAAGCCTAGAAAAGAAACTCAAATCACCGGCTTGAGCCATTGACTTGTTTGCCGCAAGCCTTGCAGCTTCTAGTGCGTTGTGCCTGATTTGCATTTTTTCGCTAACAATTAGTTCAAGTTTATAATCATAATCTTCTTTGGATTGGCCTGATGAAAACCTTGCAATTTTTAGCTGAGGTTTTCCAGAAATATATTCTCTCCTAACATACGGCATTCCCTTTGTTTCTCGGTAATTAACGCCTTTCACAAATCATCACTTGTTTTAATACTTAAATCCCTCTTTCAGAGTGATTTAATCGTTATGTCTTCAGAAGCAGATCAAAACAGTGAATTCCAA